>NZ_JBICKL010000111.1:0-889 GCF_043104195.1 Pseudomonas sp. xss_2 | reverse complement strand
GCAGATCCACCACCAATGGTGTACATCACCCGGTCGTCCAACACCTGGGCCTGGTCACCCAAGTGGTAGCCACTCTCGGCGGCGTGGCCAGCGGCGCACACGAAAAGACATACCAACCCGAACGAGAGAGTGTTCATCACTGGCCTCCATCAAAGTCGATGCTGAACAGAAAGGTCTGGCCCATGCGTTGGCAGCACCTGTACGGGCTCCACAACGACCAGGCGTAGGCGCCATCGGCACTCTGGAGGATGGCGCTCGGGAAGATGGCGCAGGTGCTTTGCAGCATCGGTGCGAGCAACTGCCAGCGGTGGTTGTTGATGTTGTTCTCCATCACCGGCTGCGGCGGCCAATAGCCGGGCGAAGGCATCGGCTGCAGCGGCAGATAGACGTGTGGCTGGCCAACGCGGGTGATGAAGTCGCTGGCGCGCTGCGCCATCACCGCGGCAGCCTTGAAATCGTCGGGTTGTACCAGGAATCCCTGGCGTGGGTAGACGTTGCCCCACATGTTGCCGAGGGCCTGGCTACCGATCTCGCGCATGCCCGGAGTCAGCGCCTGCGGGTAAACGGACTCGGGGATGGCGTGGCGCCAGGCCAGTGGATCGAGCGTGCTGAGGTAGTAGGGGGCAAGCGGTACCGCCCCGCTTGGACACGCATAGCCGAAGTTTTGCGCCAGGGCCGTCAGGGCAGTGCCGCCAGGATGCCCGATGCCGTCGACGTTCTTGAAGCGGGGCAGGTTGTTGCGCTGCGGTGAGGGCGTGATCAAGTTGCCCCCGCCTTGCGATAGGGGTGTGGGTGCCGACAAGGCAGACATCTCGCCCCAAGGGTTACTGCCGGTGTCGGAATAGCTCGACACCACCAGTTCAGGAATGAAGTGGCGAACCTTGGGCGA
>NZ_JBICKL010000110.1:0-8880 GCF_043104195.1 Pseudomonas sp. xss_2 | reverse complement strand
CCCAAAGTAGCCGTTCAAGAAATGTTGGTGGCAATTCCAATAAAACGCTCCGTATCCGTTAATTTTAGAATTACCAATATCGTTCAATTACTTGAATTTATTTCGAGAGTGTCGTGGCCACAGTCTTCCTTTCCATAGTCTATTTCTTCGATCCAGGCGAAGGCGCAAAATGCCGCAGCATTGACTAGGATATCGACCCCGCCGCACTGTGCACCGAGCCGCTCGGCCAGGCCATCCATCCACATGCGCAACCGTAAGCCGCAGCGCTGGCGGCGTGTAGGCCTTTCGCCCTCGTATCTGCTCCGGTCTGACATAACAACCAAACCGCTCGGGAATTTACGTACGAAGTAAATGAGCAGTTGATTTCGATAACCTTGCACCCGACCTGTTGAGCCTAGCACTGGCGCTCCGCTGGCGGCCGGGTTCTAATCAAGCTCCAGGCTGTAACCCACCCCATATACAGACCTGAGCGGGTCATGTCCTGGAGTTACCACTGACAGTTTGCGCCGTAAATTCTTAACGTGACTGTCTACGGTTCGGTCTGCGACCACGCGATGGTCCTGGTAGATGTGATTCATCAGTTGGTCGCGTGACAGCACTTGTCCTGGGCGTGCCGCCAGTGCTGCAAGCATGCGAAACTCTACCAGCGTTAGGTCCAGCGCCTCCCCCATGTAGCGCGCCTGGAATGATAGGGTGTCGAGTTCCACGCCTAGGCTCGGCGCCTGCTTCCCGCTACGGCGCAACACGGCCTTGACCCGTGCGACTAGCTCGCGTGGCGAAAATGGCTTGCAAATGTAGTCGTCGGCGCCCAGCTCCAAGCCCAGCAGGCGGTCGATCTCGTCGACCCTGGCGGTCATCATGATCAATGGCATCTGGCTGAAGCTGCGCAGCTCGCGGCAGATATCCAGGCCATCACGACCGGGCAGCATCAGATCGAGCAGGATCAGGTCGTACTGGCCCTGGCGGATCGCCGGGATCACCGCCAGGCCATCGGCCAGGTGGTCGACCCGGTAGCCACCTGCACGCAAGTAATCGCCCACCAGGGCGGCGAGCTTGGGTTCATCTTCCACCAACAGGATCTGGCTCATGCCTGGTCTCCGGCAACTGGGAGCGTGAGGGACAACAGCAAGCCGCCCAGGGCCGAGGCTTTGGCCGTCAGCTTGCCACCGTGCACTTCGGCGATGCCACGGCAAATTGCCAGGCCCAGGCCGGTGCCGCCGCTGGCACGGTTGCGCGAACGCTCGGCGCGGTAGAAACGCTCGAACAGGCGCGCCAGTGACACACTGTCCACGCCGGGGGCGGTGTCCTCGCATTGCACCAGCACCTGGTCGCCGTCCTGGAATGCGCGCAGCACCGTGTGGCCACCCGCATCGGTATAGCGGCGGCTGTTTTCCAGCAGGTTGTGCAGCAACTGGCCCAGGCGTGACTCATCGCCCAGCACCCACAGCGGTTTTTCCGGCAATTCCAGGCGCAATGCCAGGCCACGCTCGGCAAAACCGGCCTGAAAGGCATCGACCACCACCGGCAGCAGCACCCGCAGGTCGATGCGTTCGCGGCGATAGGTCGGGCCGCCAACCTCGGCCAACGACAGGTCAAACAGGTCGTCGACCAGTTTGCTTAGCGCCCCCACTTCGCCTTGCAACGAGCGCAGGGCGTTGCCATCGAGCGGGCGAATGCCGTCTTCCATGGCTTCCAGCTCGGCGCGCATCACCGCCAGCGGGGTGCGCAACTCGTGGGAAATATCCGCCATGAAATCGCGGCGCAGGCGCTCGTTGCTCGCCAGCGTGGCGGCCATGCGGTTAAAGTCGCCGGCCAATTGCCCAGCTTCGTCTGCCGAACGCACCGGCAGCTGGATTTCATAGTCACCTGCAGCCAGGCGATGGGTAGCACTGGCCACTTCACGGATCGGGCGCAGCAAGGCACGGCTAAGCCACCAGGCGATCACACCCGTGGCCAACAGGCAGGCAAGACCTATCAGCAGGCTGGAGCGCAGCTGGTTCAGCTGGAAGCGGCGGTCACCCACGCTGGTCACCGACTGCAGCGGCGCAAGGGCCATCCAGCCGACCACCTGTTCTTTATGCCTGATCTGGCGCAACAGCATTTCACTGCTAGGCCCCTGGTAGCCGATGATCGGCCGGCGCTGGGCATCGAGCAGGGCGAAGCGCACGAACGCGCCAGTCAGGTCGGAGACCGTCAGCAAGCTGGGGTCGAAAGTCTTGTCCGGCTGGCTGTCGTCCGGGCGCAGCAGTTCGAACCACTGGTCCTTGTCGCGACGGATGAAGTCCCAGCTGCCATTACGCGCATAGGCCTGCTCGACCCGCGGCACGATGCGATCCATGCGCTCCTCGGCTTGCTGATTGAGGTAGCCGAGAAAGCCATACTTCAAGCTCAGGTAGGCAGCGAACACCATGCCTAACACGGCGAAAGTGCAGACCACGAGCATCGCGAAGAAAAACTTGTGCGAAAGGCTGACTTTCATAGCTCCGCCGGTGAATTGGAATTGCCATCATTGAATCGTGCCAACTCCCGTGCCGCAAGGTGCGCATGCCAATCTCCACTCTTTCTGCACATTTGCTGCACATTTGCTGCACAATTCCCGCGCACGCTTGGGCCATCTAAATCAATTGGGTCGGAGCCTGCGATGCATACGTTATTCCACTCCCTGTTCTTTACACGATCACCTTTGTCCCGGGGGCTCCTGCTGGGCGCCGGCCTACTTGTCCTGGGGGGGTGCGGTGAGACCGAAACCGCTGCCTCCCCCGCTCCTGTACAGGAAGTGGCGGTGTATGAAGTGACAACCGCCGCCCAGGCCCTGACCACCACCCTGCCCGGGCGCGCCAGCGCCCACCTGATTGCCGAGATCCGTCCGCAAGTTGGCGGCATCATTCAGAAACGTCTGTTCAATGAGGGTGATACGGTCAAGGCCGGCCAGGCGCTGTACCAGATCGACCCGCAGACCTACCAGGCCACCTTGGCCCAGGCCAAGGCCACCGTCAGCTCGGCCAGAGCCACGCTGCGGGCTGCTGAACTCAAAGCCAAGCGTGATGCTCAACTGGTGAAGCTAGACGCAATCAGTGCCGAGGACAACGAAAGCGCCCAGTCAGCCCTGCTTGAGGCCCGTGCGAGCCTACAGTCTGCCTTGGCAGAGCAGCGTACTGCACAGATCAACCTCGACTACACCCGCATTAACGCGCCGATCGATGGCCGCACAGCCACCTCCACGGTCACCCCTGGCGCATTGGTCACTGCCGAGCAGACCACGGCCCTGACCACGGTACAGCAACTCGATCCGATCTACGTTGACTTCACCCAGCCGAGCAGCACCCTGCTGCGCCTCAAGCGCGAACTGGCCGAAGGCAAGCTGGCACGCAGCGGGCAGGCGGATGCCGCACGTGTGACCCTGGAACTTGAAGATGGCAGCACCTACGCCCATGCCGGCACCCTCACCTTCAATGGCGTGAGCGTTGACGAAAGCACCGGCAGTGTGACGTTCCGCGCAGTGGTGCCCAATCCCGATGGTCTGCTGATGCCGGGCATGTACATCAAGACAACGTTGCAGGAAGGCGTACAGAACGACGCCATCTTGGTACCGCAGCAGGCCGTCAGCCGTGACGAGCGCGGTGGCGCCAGCGCCCTGGTAGTGGTAGATGGCAAGGTAGAGCAGCGTGAGCTGACGTTGGCCCGTGCTGTGGACAACCGTTGGTGGGTTAGTCACGGACTGGCAGCAGGCGACAAGGTCATCATCGAGGGTCTGCAAAAGGTGCGTGTTCGCCAACAGGTGCAGGTGCAGACCCCCCCCCTGACCGCCCACAACGATAGCAACTGAGGCCCACCCCATGGCACGTTTTTTCATCGACCGGCCAATCTTCGCCTGGGTCATCGCCATCCTGATCATGCTTGGCGGTGGCCTGGCCATCTTCGAACTGCCGCTGGCGCAGTATCCCAACATCGCCCCGCCGCAGATCAGCCTCAACGCCACCTACACCGGAGCGTCGGCCAAGACCATGGAAGATTCGGTGACCCAGGTCATCGAACAGCAGATGACCGGCCTCGACGGCCTCACCTATATGTCCTCCACCAGCAGCTCGTCCGGCAGCGCCAAAATCACCCTGACCTTCGAGGCCGGAACGGATGTCAACACTGCGCAAATGCAGGTGCAGACCAAGCTGGAGCAGGCGAAGGCGCGCCTGCCCGATACCGTGCAGCAGCAGGGTATCCAGATCAACAATTCGGCCAGCGACTTCCTCATTATCGTTTCCCTGGTATCGGACAACCCTGATGTGAACGCCACCGACATCAGCGACTTCATCTCCAGCACCCTGTATGACCAGATCAGCCGGGTCAGCGGCGTCGGCGACGTGACCACCCTTGGTTCGAGCTACGCCATGCGCATCTGGCTGGCTCCGGACAAGCTCAAGCAATTCGCGCTGATGCCCTCGGACGTCACCAGCGCGCTGGAAGCGCAGAACGTCGACACCTCGGCCGGCCAGTTGGGCGCCCAGCCCGCCCGCGCAGGCCAGCAGCTCAACGCCACCATCAACGCCCGCAGCAAGCTGCAGACCGCCGCGCAGTTCCGCGACCTGGTGCTCAAGCACAACAGCGCCGGCGCCGTGGTGACCCTTGCCGACGTGGCCGCGGTGGAGCTGGGTAGCGAAAGCTACGACGTGGTCGCCGAGCACAATGGCCGGCCTTCCGGCGGCCTTGCAGTGAGCCTGGCCACCGGCGCCAACGCGCTGGACGTTTCGCAAGCGGTGCAAGCCAAGCTGGCCGAGCTGGAACAGTTCTTCCCCAGCAAGCTGCAACTGCGCAGCGAGGTGGCCTACAACACCGCGCCGTTCGTGAAGATTTCCATCGAGGAGGTGGTCAAGACCCTGTTCGAAGCCATCGCCCTGGTGGTGCTGATCATGTACCTGTTCATGCAGAACCTGCGCGCCACGCTCATCCCGGCCATTGCCGTACCGGTGGTATTGCTTGGCACCTTCGGCGTGCTGGCTCTGCTCGGCTACTCGATAAACACGTTGACCATGTTCGGCATGGTGCTGGCGATCGGCTTGCTGGTTGACGATGCCATCGTGGTCGTGGAGAACGTCGAGCGGATCATGGCCGAAAAAGGCCTGGCGCCCCGTGAGGCGACCCGCCAGTCGATGGGCGAGATCAGCGGCGCGCTGATCGGTATTGCCGTGGTGCTCTCGGCAGTATTCATCCCGATGGCCTTCTTCGGCGGCTCAACCGGGATTATCTACCGTCAGTTTTCGGTAACCCTGGTGGCGGCCATGGCTTTGTCTGTCCTGGTGGCGATGACCCTGACACCGGCCCTCTGTGCCACCCTCCTCAAGCCGGTGACGGCCCATGGTACAACGAAGCGTGGCTTCTTCGGCTGGTTCAACCATACCTTCGAACGTACCTCACAGCGCTACCAGCGCGGTGTCGGCAAGGTACTCGCGCGTCCGCTGCGCGGCCTGCTGGTCTACGTACTGCTGCTGGGTGGCGTGGCGCTGATGTTCGAGAAACTGCCCACGGCTTTTCTGCCTGAGGAAGACCAGGGCATGCTGATGATGCAGATGACCCTGCCGGTGGGCGGCACCGACGAGCGCTTGCAAGCGGTCAACCGCCAGGTTCAGGAATACATACTGCAACAACCGGAGGTGGCGTCGATCCTCACTGTGCGCGGCCTGGGTACCGGCGGTAACGCACAGAATTCGGGGCGTGCCTTCATCAAACTCAAGGACTGGAGCCAACGCCAGGGCGACGAACACAGCGCCACAGCGGTGGCACGACGGGCCAACATGGCGCTGTCAAAGATCCTCGATGCCAATGTGTTCGTCTTAGCCCCACCGGCTATCCAAGGCCTGGGGCAGAGCTCAGGCTTCGATGTGCAATTGCAGGACCTGGCTGGCGTCGGTCACGCCGAGCTGCTCAAGGCCCGCGATCAGTTCATTACCTTGGCGGCCAAAGACGCGCGCCTGGCCAACGTTCGTGCTCAGGGGCTGGAAGACACGCCCCAGCTGAACGTCGCCATCGACGACCGCAAGGCCGGTGCCATGGGTGTTTCCGCCAGCGATATCAATGACACCCTCAGCACCGTGATGGGCGGCAGCTACGTTAACGATTTCGTCGACGCCGGCCGGGTGAAGAAAGTCTACCTGCAGGGCGAGGCCGACAAGCGCATGCTGGCCGAGGATATCGGCGCCTGGTATGTGCGCAACGACAGTGATGCCATGGTACCGTTATCGGCATTCACCAACACCTCATGGAGCACCGCTTCGCCGTTGCTGGAGCGCTTCAATGGCTTCGGCTCGTACGAATTGGTAGGTGAACCGGCCAGTGGCGTGAGCTCCGGCGACGCCATGACGGCAGTCGAGCAGATCATGGCGCAATTGCCTGACGGCATCGGCTACGCCTGGACCGGGCAGTCATACCAGGAACGCATGGCGGGTAACCAAGCCCCCTTGCTGTATGCCATCTCGATCATGTTCGTGTTCCTGTGCCTGGCGGCGCTGTACGAAAGCTGGTCGGTGCCCTTTGCGGTGATGCTGGTGGTGCCGGTGGGGATCCTTGGCGCGCTGCTGCTGACAGGCCTGCGCGGCCTGGCCAACGATGTCTACTTCCAGGTCGGGTTGCTGACCACTGTGGGTTTGGCGGCGAAAAACGCCATCCTGATCGTCGAGTTCGCCAAAGAAGGATACGAGCGCGGCCAGGACCTCACCACTGCCATCCTGGAGGCCGTGCGCATCCGCTTGCGGCCAGTACTGATGACCTCGCTGGCATTCATCCTTGGCGTACTGCCGCTGGCACTGAGCAGCGGCGCCGGGGCCGGTGGACGAAAAGCAATTGGCACCGGCGTGCTGGGTGGCATGCTCGCCGCCACCCTGCTTGGCCTGTTCTTCATCCCGTTGTTTTATGCCCTTGTGCAGCGCTTGGCCGGCCGACGCGCTAGCACTGTCGATACTGTTGCAGGAGAAGCCTGATGCGTCTGTCCCCCTTGTTGCTGGCGCTGGTTCTCACTGGCTGCGTCAACCTCGCACCCGACTACCAGCGCCCGGCAGCACCGGTAGCCGAGCAGTGGCCAATCGCTACCAGCGCAAGCACCACGAGCGCCGATATCAGCTGGAAATCGCTGTTCACCGATGCCCGCCTACGCGACACAGTGGCGCTGGCGTTGACCAACAACCGCGACCTGCGCGTGGCGGCATTGAATGTCGAATACCAGCGAGCGCAGTACCGCATCCAGCGCGCCGAGCTGTTTCCGGCAGTTTCGGCAACTGCCGACGGTACCCGACAGCGCAGCGTGACCAACGGCAGCTCGGCGGTCAACAGCCAGTACAGCGTCGGCCTGGGCGTCAGCAGCTATGAGCTAGACCTGTTTGGCCGCCTGGGCAACCTCAAGGATGCTGCGCTGGAGCAGTACCTTTCGCTGGAGCAAACGCGCCGCAGCACGCAGCTCAGTCTGGTAGCCGAGGTCGCGACGGCCTGGATGACCCTGGCCGCCGACCAGCAACTGCTCAAGCTGGCCAATGACACCTATGCCAGCCAGCAGAAAACCTACACTCTGGTGCAGCAGAGCCATGGACTGGGCGGCGAGTCCGGGGTGAGTCTGGCGCAAGCGCGCAGTACAGTCGAGTCCGCTCGGGCCGATGCGGCCAATTATGCCAGCCAGGTCGAGCAGGACCGTAACGCGCTCGAACTGCTGGTCGGTCAACGCCTGAGCGACACGCTGCTGCCAGGCGACCAGCAGTTCGATACCACACTGCTGGTGGGCGTGCCGCAGGGCCTGCCCTCGAGCCTGCTGCAGCGTCGCCCAGACGTTTTGGCCGCTGAACATTCCCTGAAGGCGGCCAATGCTGATATCGGCGCGGCCCGGGCTGTGTTTTTCCCGAGCATTACCCTTACCGCCAGCGGCGGCAGCGCCAGTAGCGAGCTGTCCGGGTTGTTTAAAGGCGGCAGTGGCGCATGGAGCTTCGCCCCCTCGATCAACCTGCCGATCTTCAACGCAGGCAGCAATCGGGCCAGCCTGGATGCAGCCAAGGTCAACAGCGAAATCGAAGTGGCGACCTACGAGAAGACGATCCAGACCGCATTCAGCGAAGTGGCCGATGCGCTGTCAGTGCGTGGTCATATCAATGAGCGCCTTGATGCCCAGCGCAGCCTGACCGACGCTACCGACACCGCTTATCAGCTCTCGTTGGCCCTGTACAAGGAAGGCTCGGAAAGCTTTCTGGACGTGCTCGACGCCCAGCGCTCTTTGTATTCGGCGCAGCAGTCGCTGATCAACCTGAAGCTGACAGAACAGACCAACCGGGTGACCTTGTACAAAACACTTGGTGGCGAATGGGGCAAACGGTGAAAAATCCACTTGATACAAGCCCGGTGATGCCCCCGTCTGCTCTCAACATCGTTCAGAAAGAGCACTGTGTAGGCAGCTAATTTTCAGCCCCGCCCATCCGCGTCTGCGCACAGTAAGCATACATGGTGGTCGGATCAGTTTGGGGACCGAAGAACCACTCCCTCAGCGCATCGAGGGCACGGGTGGACGATGTGGGCTTTAGTTTCGTGGGCCGCAAAGCAAGAAAAAGCTGCGCTCGTCAATCAACTGCCAAGCTCTGCAACTGCGCCCCAATGTAACCCCAAGCCTGCTCGACCTCGGTTCTTCGAGAGGAGATTTAACGCCAACCCGGATGTACCCGAGCGCATAGGTGATAGGTACTCTCTTGCCCTAAGCGGAAGTCCATATTTGGAGGCACGGAATTAGCTTGTTTGGACTTCCCGACCTAGAAGCCTGACGGCTATTAACCACTGCAGACGTGACGATTAATGTACGGACGGCCCATAGCTCTGCATAAATGACAGCTATGGGCCAAATCCACGAGTGGCAGCTATCGA
>NZ_JBICKL010000010.1:0-20545 GCF_043104195.1 Pseudomonas sp. xss_2 | reverse complement strand
AGGGCGCAGGCGTGGGAGCGGGCTTGCCCCGCGATAGAGCCGGCACAGGCTCAGCGCAGATCAGCCTCTGGCACGGTCATTCGAGAGGCAATGGCATCAGGCCGCCACTGCTGTCGCGCCACTGCCAGCACTTCGCCAGGGCTGGCACTCTCCAGTGCCGGATCAGTCGCTTGCCCCAACGCCCGCAACGCCCGTAGCAGCAGCGGTGTGGCCTGCTCAGGCGCCAGCGGCGGCGAGCGATACGACTTGCCCAATTTGTGCCCATCCGGCTGGATGATCAGCGGGATATGCAAGTAGCGCGGCTGGGAGAACCCCAGCAGTTCTTGCAGATACAGTTGGCGCGGGGTGTTGTCGAGCAAGTCAGCCCCACGCACGATGTCGGTCACACCTTGCCAGGCGTCGTCCAGCACCACCGCCAATTGGTAGGCATACAGCCCATCGCGACGCTGGATGATGAAATCGCCCACTTCGCGGCCCAGATGCTGGGCGAACTCGCCTTGCACCCGGTCACTAAAGCGGTAGCTCAGCTCTGGCACCCGCAGCCGAATCGCCGCGCCTTCGCGAGCATGGCCGGCATTGCGGCAAGTGCCTGGATAAATACCGTTGCTCCCCTCCAGCTGCTTGCGCGAGCAGGTGCAGGCATAGGCCAGGCCCTGGCGGAACAGGCGTTCGACCACCTCGGCGTACGCATCATGGCGCTGGCTTTGGAACACAACCTCGCCATCCCACTCCAGGCCGTAACCTTCCAGGGTGTGCAGGATGGCATTGCGTGCACCAGGCATCTCGCGCGGTGGGTCGGTGTCTTCCATGCGCAGCAGCCAACGGCCACCCACGGCACGGGCATCCAGCCAGGAGGCCAGGGCGGCGACCAGTGAGCCAAAGTGCAGGAAACCGCTAGGGGTTGGGGCAAAACGGCCGACGTAGGGTGATGGAGTCATGGGCGTACAGTATCTACAAATGAAACGGGGCGCCTTGAGCGCCCCGTTCGGTGGAAGTCAGGCTCCCTTGCCAACCGCCTTTTCTTTCTTTTCCGCAAGCTCTTTGCAATCGAAGCACAGATCGGCAGTAGGGCGAGCTTCGAGTCGGCGCAAGCCAATTTCGATGCCGCAGCTCACGCACCAGCCGTACTCTTTGTCCTGAATCAGTTGCAGGGTCTTGTCGATCTTCTTGATCAGCTTGCGCTCGCGGTCACGTGCGCGCAATTCAAGGGCAAACTCTTCCTCTTGCGTGGCACGGTCTGCCGGGTCGGCGAAGTTGGCCGCCTCTTCCTTCATGTGGTCCACGGTCTTGTCGACGCCGACCATCAGCTCCTGCTTCCAAGCGTTCAGGATATTGATGAAGTGCTTGCGCATGGGTTCACCCATGTACTCCTCACCCTTGGTCTCCTGATAGGGCTGAACCCCATAAAGATTTTGACTGGCTTTTTGCTTTTCTTGGGTGGACATGAATAGACCGCCTCTCACTCATCTGATCCAATGCGCAGGATGCTCCATCTCCGGCGACCGCCGGCCCTGCGACTGCGAGCCGCCGAACTTACCAGATAGATCGGGGGTGCGCTAGCCCGGCCGATCCTACGTGTTGACAGCGGCATGAGCCGCCCGTTCAGTGGCGTACAACGGTTGAACAACTAGTTTAGACCCAATTGAGAGAAGGCCCCATGGCTCAGCCCTACAGCGCGCGCAGCCGCGCCATCGAACCCTTTCATGTCATGGCACTGCTGGCGCGGGCCAACGAATTGCAGGCGGCGGGCCGGGATGTGATCCACCTGGAGATCGGCGAGCCGGACTTCACCACCGCCGCGCCGATCATCGCGGCCGGCCAGGCCGCCCTGGCCGATGGGCATACCCGCTACACCGCCGCGCGTGGCCTGCCGGCGCTACGTGAGGCGATTGCAGGCTTCTATGCGCAGCGCTACACGCTGTCGATCGACCCCGAGCGTATCCTCATCACCCCAGGGGGTTCCGGGGCGCTGTTGCTGGCCAGCAGCCTGCTGGTCGATCCGGGCAAGCACTGGCTGCTGGCCGACCCGGGCTACCCGTGCAACCGCCACTTCCTGCGCTTGGTCGAAGGCGGCGCGCAGCTGGTGCCAGTGGGCCCTGAGGTCAATTACCAGCTCACCGCCGACCTGGTCGAGCGTCATTGGGACAAAGACACGGTAGGTGCGCTGGTCGCGTCACCGGCCAACCCGACCGGTACCGTTCTGGATCGCGAGGCGCTGGCCAGCCTGTCCCAGGCTACTCGCGAGCGGCATGGTCACCTGGTGGTGGACGAGATCTACCACGGCCTGACCTACGGCATGGACGCACCCAGCGTACTGGAAGTGGACGACGAAGCGTTCGTTTTGAATAGTTTTTCCAAGTATTTCGGCATGACCGGCTGGCGCCTCGGTTGGTTGGTTGCGCCGCCCAACGCGGTCGGCGATCTTGAGAAACTGGCGCAGAATCTGTACATCAGTGCTCCAAGCATGGCCCAGCATGCCGCGCTGGCCTGCTTCCAGCCCGACACCCTGGCGATTCTTGAAGAGCGCCGCGGCGAATTCGCCAAGCGCCGCGACTACCTGCTGCCCGCGCTGCGCGAACTGGGCTTTGGCATCGCCGTCGAGCCGCAGGGTGCTTTCTATCTGTACGCCGACATCAGCGCGTTCGGTGGCGATGCGTTCGCCTTCTGCCGGCACTTCCTGGAAACCGAGTACCTGGCCTTCACCCCAGGCTTGGATTTTGGTCGCCATCAGGCGGGGCATCACGTGCGCTTTGCCTACACCCAGAGCCTGCCGCGTCTGGAACAGGCTGTTGAGCGTCTCGCCCGTGGTCTACGGAGCTGGCAAGGCTGATGGCATTCTTCCCATTGCTCGAACAGGGGCGGCTGCTGCGCCGCTATAAACGTTTTCTGGCTGACATCGAGCTGGCCAATGGCGAACAACTGACCATCCACTGCCCCAACACCGGCTCGATGCTCAATTGCATGCGTGAAGGCGGGCAGGTCTGGTTCAGCCGCTCCAATGACCCCAAGCGCAAGCTGCCGGGCACTTGGGAGATCAGTGAAACGCCGCAGGGGCGGTTGGCCTGCATTAACACTGGCCGGGCCAATGCGCTGGTCGAAGAGGCCCTGCGCGCCGGGGTGATCAGCGAATTGGCCGGCTTTACTGCACTCAAGCGCGAAGTGGCCTATGGCGAGGAGGGCAGCCGGGTCGATTTTCGCCTGGAGTTCGCCAGCGGCCCGGCCTATGTCGAGGTCAAGAGCGTCACTCTCGGCTACCCGGACACGCCGGTGGCTGCCTTCCCGGATGCAGTCACCCAGCGCGGTGCCAAGCACCTGCGTGAACTCGCGGCCTTGGCCCGCCAGGGCGTTCGGGCCGTGCAGCTGTATTGCGTCAACCTCACCGGAGTCGAAGCGGTGCGCCCAGCCGAGGAGATCGATGCGGCCTATGCCAGCGCCCTGCGCGCAGCCGTGGCCGATGGCGTCGAAGTGCTGGCCTATGGCACACGGCTGGATGCCTCACAGATCGTCATCGACCGGCCGCTGCCAGTGCTGCTCAATCCTTGAACCAGATGCCCTGGCTGTCTTCCAGGCAGTCCAGGGCCTGCAACTGCTCACCCTCGCAGGGACCGGCCACGCATTCGCCGGTCTCGATCAGAAACAGTGCGCCGTGATGAGCGCAATGAATCAGGCTGGCGCTGTCATCGAGAAAGCTATCGGCTTGCCAGTTGAGCGCGATGCCTTTGTGCGGGCAGCGATTGCGGTAGGCAAACACCTGGCCCTGGCGGCGCACGGCAAACAGCGCCACGCCCGCTACGCTGAACGCGCGGCTGTGGCCTTCACCAAGGTGCTCGGAAGCGCAGAGAAAATGCATTGCAGGTACAGGCTCGTACAGTAAAGGAATGGAACAAACGGATGGCTTGACGCCTCAATGCGAATAATTATCAAATTGCCCGCATGCTGCGTGCGCTGTCTATGGTGCGCAGTTCCGCTGTTCGCCACAAGGCGCGCGGCTTGTCTTCTGCAAAGGAACTCCGATGATGCGCCGTCCCGCTGCCCTGATCGCCCTGTGCGCCGGTCTTGTTCTCTCCACCCAGGCTCTGGCCGCCGAGCTGCCGCAACGTTGGGTGAGTGCCGGTGGCGCCCTGAGCGAATGGATCAGCGCCCTGGGCGGCGAGCAGCGCCTGGTTGGCGTCGACACCACCAGCCAGCACCCAGAGTCGCTCAAGGCTTTGCCCAGCATCGGTTACCAGCGTCAGCTGTCTGCCGAGGGCATTCTCAGCCTGCGCCCCGATGTGCTGGTAGGTACCGAGGAAATGGGCCCGCCGCCGGTGCTGGCACAGATCCGCAACGCCGGCGTGCGGGTTGAGCTGTTCTCCAGCAAAGCCGAACTGGGCGCAGTGGAGCAAAACCTCACGCATTTGGGCAGCCTGCTCGGCGCTGAACGGCAAGCCCGCGAACTGGCCGCAGGTTACCGCCAGCAACTCGATGATCTACAGGCCAAGGTCAAGCAGGCCCAGGCCAGCCAGAAAGCGCCGGGGGTGCTGCTTTTGGTAGGTCACTCCGGCTCCAAGCCAATGATTGCCGGCCACGGCACCTCGGGGGACTGGCTGCTGCGTCAGGCGGGGGCACGCAATCTGGCCGATCATCAGGGCTACAAGAACTTCTCGGTGGAAGCCCTGGCCGCCCTGGATCCGGATGTGGTGGTGTTCTCTGACCGTAGCTTGAGTGGCGAGCAGGCCCTGCAAGCGCTGGTGAAAGAGAACCCAGCGCTGGCGGCCTCGCGGGCTATTCGCGACAAACGCCTGGTTTCTCTGGATCCGACCTTGTTGGTTGGCGGCTTGGGTCCACGCCTGCCGGCGACCCTGCAGGAGTTGGCTGCCGCCTTCTATCCGCTGGCCAAGGCTAGCCTGGCCCAATGAAGCGGCGAGTCCAGCCGCGCACGCTGTTCATTGGCCTGAGTGGGCTGTGTTTGCTGGCAGTCTGGCTGTCGCTGGCGCTGGGACCGGTCAGTCTGCCGCTAATCGATACCTTGCGTGCCGGGCTGCGCCTGCTGGGGTTGCCGGTAGCAGGCGATGGCCTGGAACAGGCCGAGCTGATCCTGGGGCAGATTCGTCTGCCGCGAACCTTGCTTGGGCTGGCCGTTGGCGCTGTGCTGGCGCTGTCAGGCGTGGCCATGCAGGGGCTATTTCGTAACCCACTGGCAGACCCGGGGTTGGTCGGTGTGGCCAGTGGTGCGGCACTGGGCGCGGCGATCGCGATTGTCGGCGGCAGCTGGTTGGGCGGCATCCCTGAATGGTTCGCACCTTATTTGCTGTCGGTCTGTGCCTTCGTCGGTGGCTTGGGGGTGACGGCGCTGGTCTATCGCTTGGGCCGACGCGACGGCCAGACCAACGTCGCCACCATGCTTCTGGCAGGTATCGCCTTGACGGCGTTGGCGGGCTCAGCGGTCGGCTTGTTCACTTACCTGGCCGATGACGCCACCCTGCGCACCTTGACCTTCTGGAACCTGGGTAGCCTCAATGGCGCCAGTTACCAGCGGCTGTGGCCGTTGATCCTGGTCACCGTCGCGGTGGCCGTCTGGCTGCCACGCCGTGCCCAGGCGCTCAATGCGCTGTTGCTGGGCGAGTCAGAGGCCCGCCACCTGGGCGTGGAAGTGGAGTCGCTCAAGCGTGAGCTGGTGTTCTGCACCGCCCTGGGTGTCGGCGCTGCCGTGGCTGCCGCTGGCCTGATCGGCTTCATCGGCCTGGTGGTGCCGCACCTGGTACGCCTGGTGGCCGGGCCTGATCATCGCGTGCTGCTGCCGGCGTCGTTGCTGGCGGGCGGAGCGTTGCTGCTGTTCGCAGACCTGGTGGCGCGCTTGGCGCTGGCGCCGGCGGAATTGCCGATCGGTATCGTCACCGCCTTCATCGGTGCACCGTTCTTCTTGCTGTTACTGATCAAGGGGCGCACCTGATGCTCGAAGTCGAAGGCCTGCATCTGCGCCGTGGCAGCACTGAGGTGTTGCACGATATCCAACTGAAGCTGCAGCCGGGGGAGATCCTCGGCGTACTGGGCCCCAATGGCGCGGGTAAGAGCAGCCTGCTGGGGGCCTTATGTGGCGAACTGACACCGAGCCAGGGCCAGGTGCGTCTGCTTGGTCGGCAACTGGCTGACTGGAGCGGGCAAGCGCGCGCGCGGCAGCTGGCGGTGTTGCCGCAAGTGTCCAGCCTTGGCTTTGCCTTCCGGGTCGAGGAAGTGGTCGGCATGGGGCGCTTGCCGCATGCCAGCGGCCAACAACGTGACCAGCAGATCATCGAGGCTGCGTTGCGCGCCGCCGATGCCTGGCACTTGCTCGAGCGCAGCTATCTAGCGTTATCCGGTGGCGAACGCCAGCGCGTGCACCTGGCGCGGGTGTTGGCGCAGCTGTGGCCGGGCGAAGCGGGCGCTACGCTGCTGTTGGACGAGCCAACCTCCATGCTCGATCCCTTGCACCAGCACACCACGCTGCAAGCGGTGCGCAGTTTTGCCGACCGGGGGGCGGCGGTGATGGTCATCCTGCATGACCTGAACTTGGCGGCGCGCTACTGTGACCAGATATTGCTGCTGGAACAGGGGCGCTGCCATGCACTTGATTCTCCACGCAAGGTCTTGACCCCTGAAGCGCTCAAGGCGGTGTACGGCATTGATGTGCTGGTGCAGGATCACCCGGAGCGCGGCCATCCGCTGATCATCACCCGTTAGGAGAACTGCTCGATGCGCCATCGCTTGCTGTTGTCGATCTGTGTGGCCTTGACCTTGAGCGGCTGTCAGGCACGCCAGGCCAGCTTGCCGGCGTTGCCAGCCTGGCAGGGTAGTGAAGGGCGCGACCATGGGCAGTTGGGGCAGATCCGCGACCTTGCCAGCGGCCAACTGATCAGCCCCCAGCAACTGCTTGAGCAATTGGCCGATGCACCGCGCGTGCTAGTGGGTGAGAAGCACGACAATCCCGATCAGCATGCCTTGCAGCTGTGGCTGCTGCGCGCCCTGGCCAGTCAGCGGGCGCAGGGCAGCCTGTTATTGGAGATGCTCCAGCCTGAACAACAGCCGCGGGTGGATGCCGTGGCTGCAGGCGGGCAACTGCCGGCAGACTTGCCCAAGGCGCTGGCCTGGCAGGAAGGCTGGGATTGGCAGTGGTATGGGCCGATCGTGCGCGAGGCGTTCGAGCTGCAAATACCGTTGCTGGCCGCCAACCTTTCCAGCAGTGAGATGCGTCAGGCTTATCGGCAGCCTGTCTCGCTGCAGGGCGAGCGCTCCAATGCGCCTGCGGTCAAGGCTTCACTGTTGGCGCAGGTGCGTGATGGGCATTGCGGTTTGCTGCCCGCAAGCCAGCTGCCGGCGATGCTCGCGGTTCAGCAACAGCGTGATCGGCGCATGGCAGAGCGGATGATCGCCGCGCCTGAGCCGGCGTTGTTGTTTGCCGGTAGTTATCACGTGCGCAAGGATCTGGGTGTGCCGCTGCATCTGGCCGACCTTGGGGCTCAGGGGCAGACCAAGGTGGTGTTGCTGGCCGAGGTGGGGGAGCGGGTTGAGCCGGGGATGGCGGATTACGTCTGGTTCACCGCTGCGGTGCCGGAGCAGGACTATTGTGCGCAATTGCGTAAGGCGCATTGAACATCCATTGGCCTCATCGCGGGGCAAGCCCGCTCCAACGCAAACGACAGGCTTAGACTTAAGTAAGCTGCGTTGGAGCGGGCTTGCCCCGCGATGTGCCCAGCTCTGCCAGGCCCTGAAGTCCAGGCAAAAAAAGACCCGGCAAAAAGCCGGGTCAATAACCGTGATTAGCCTGATGAGGAGATAATCTGAGAGTCCGAACCAGGGGCTTTCAGGTTACCCAACCAGTCTCGCGACCAGTTGTGATAATCATAACGATTCTCATTTCTGCGTCAATCCCATTCCCCAACTTATTTCATATTTTTTTGCGTGGCGTTCTTCGCGTCCAATTGCTGGTTGAGCGCTTGCTTGCGTTCGGCAGGCAAATCGTTCCAGTGCATGTCCAGCAGGGCGCCTTCGATTGCGTACAACAACACCTTGGATGCACGAAAACCTCGGGTTCGTACGGCCTGGTATGCGCCCACCGCGCCCAGGCGACGCAAGTCCGACGCACTGTGGATGCCGGCTGCGTGCAACCACTGGGCGGAGGTCTTGCCGAGGTTCTTCAGGTGCTGCAATTCATCGTTCATCGAGCCTCCTTGCGATGGCTGAACGGGTCGTATGAATAAATCGCGAGCAGGTCAGACAGGAGTGTAGCGGGGCTTGGCGGATACGCGGCGTTTTGCCATCGGAGCCGACGGGCTGCCCTAGACCGTGGTAGCAGGATCGGCCGCATCGCGGGGCAAGCCCGCTCCCACGCAAACGACAGGCTTAGACTCAAACTGCGTGGGAGCGGGCTTGCCCCGCGATGAGGCCCGCACCCTCAGCATCAATTCCCAGAAATTGGCCGGTAACGCATACGGGTACCAAACTTGGCCGACATCAAGATCTCATCGGCACTCAGCTGGGCAGGGAAGTAAGTTCCGGAAATCTGCGCATGGGCAATGCTGGCGCCTTCCAGGCCATTTTCGCGCAGGTCCAGGCCGCGTAGGTCGGAGGCGCGGAAGTAGGCATCGGTAAAGTCGATCCCACGCACATCCAGTTCGCGCAGATCCAAACCGCGGAAATCCCCGCCCCGAAAATCGATCACTGTATCGGTAGGTTTCTCGCGATTGAAGGCAGCGATCTGCTCATCGCGCACGAGGGCGTACAGGGTGTTGTCCAGTTGCCGGGGCTGGTTCATGGCGGCGCCTCCTCGTGGGGTGTGATGATATTGTAATGCCATCACTGAGCAGGCGCCGATGTTCAAGCGTGAAGTGTCGACTGCTTCACGTCTGGGTGCTTAAAGGCCTGGCAGGCGCTGGCGGATCTGTTCGATCAACTGGTCCATGCTGGCGCTTTCCTGGGTGTCTACGCGCTTGCTGTCGCGCAGTTCCTGCTCATTGAGCGGGTCGCGGCTGGCCTGTTGCGCCTTGACCACTTCCAGGGTGGCGTCGGAGGGGTCGTCGTTGTCTGCCTGGCGCTGGGCCAACCAGCTTTCGATCACTGCCTGCGGCGCGTGGCAGTCGAGGATCAGCAACGGCACGCCGGTCTGGCTGGCCACATCGGCGGCGGCCTGGCGTTGTTCCTGCTTGAGGTAGGTGGCATCCAGCACTACCGGGAAGCCTGCGCGCAGAATCACTTCGGCCAGTTGATGCAGGCGCTGGTAGGTGGCGGCGCTGGCGTTCTGGTCGTAGATCCCGGCTTGGAGCTGGCCCGCATTGGCCTGGGCTTGTTCACCGAACAGGCGCTTGCGTTCGACGTCAGAGCGCACGCGGATCGCGCCCAGCGCTTCGACCAGGCGCATCGATACATGGCTTTTGCCAACCGCCGATACACCATGGGTGATGGCCAGCAGGCGCGAGGGGATCGCGCTATAGCTCTCGGCCAGGTTGGCATAGTTGCGGTAAGTGCGCAGGGTGGTGGCGCGCTGCACGCCATCGGCATTGGCCGGCATGCTGAACAGGGCGACCTTGGCGCGTACCAGTGCGCGATAAGCCTTGTAGAAGTTGAGCAACTCCAGGCCCTGGTAGTCGCCGGTCAGCTCCAGATATTGGCTGATGAAACGCCGCGCAAGGCATTTCAGGCCGCGGTCTTCGAGGTCCATGGCGAGGAAACCGGTGTCAGCCCAGACATCGGTCTTGCGGAACGGCTCGTTGAACTCGATGCAATCGAACACCACCACCTTGCCATCGATCAGCGTAGCGTTACCCAGGTGGATATCACCATGGCACTCGCGGATGAAGCCGTTGGCCTTGCGCGCTGCGAACAGCTCGTGCAGGCGATCGAAGCTGCTGCGTGCCCAAGCCTGCAGTGCGTCCAGCTGTTGCAAGTCGGCCTTGTCGCTGAGGAACGGACGGATTTGCTCGAAGTTCTGCTCAACCGGGGCCATCACGCTTTCAGGCGAGCCGAATGGCTGATCGGCCAGGACCTTGGGGGTCTGCAGGTGGAACTCGGCGATCTGTCGGGCCATCTGGTCGATGTGGCTGGCGTTCAGTTCGCCGTTGGCCTGCAAGGTGCTGAGCAACTGGCTTTGGGGGAACTGGCGCATGCGCAGGGCGAATTCGATCGGTGCACCTTCGCCACCGATTTGCGGCGCTTCGACGCTGCCGGTGATCGGTTGCACGTCCAGATACAGGCCTTCGGTCAGGCGCTGGTTCAGGCGCAACTCTTCGTTACAGAAATGCTCGCGCTGGTCCAGGCCGGTGAAGTCCAGGAAGCCGAAGTTCATTGGCTTTTTGATCTTGTAGGCGTACTCACCCGTGAGCAGCACCCACGAGATATGCGTCTCGATGAGCTGGAACCCGTCCACGGGATGAGGGTAGAGGGCGGGGTTCTGCAGGGCACTGATGAGGGCTTGGCTCACGGGCAATCCTTCCGGGGTAAGGGAATTCGAATGCGCCATTATGGTCAATGGTGCCGTCCCTGCATACCGCCGGGCCTGCCTTGACTAAAGTGCGTATAATCCGCCGCCATGACTCGATCCCGAAATTCCCGTACTGCGCAGAAACGCTCGACCGGCCGCTCCCGTGCCTGGCTGGGCTGGGCCCTCAAACTCAGCCTGGTAGGCCTGGTGCTGGTGGCCGGTTTTGCCATCTACCTCGATGCCATCGTCCAGGAGAAGTTCTCCGGCAAGCGCTGGACCATCCCGGCCAAAGTGTATGCCCGGCCGCTGGAGCTGTTCGTCGGCCAGAAGCTGAGCAAGAACGACTTCCTCACCGAGCTCGATGCCCTCGGCTATCGCCGCGAAAGTGCGGCCAATGGCCCGGGCGCGGCCTCGGTCAATGGCAATAGCGTCGACCTCAACACTCGCGGCTTCCAGTTTTATGAAGGCATGGAGCCCGCGCAGTTCGTGCGCGTGCGCTTCTCCGGCGACTACGTCGCGGGCATGACCGGCGCCAACGGCGGCAAGCTCGATGTGGTGCGCCTGGAGCCGCTGATGATTGGCGGTATCTACCCGAAGAACCTGGAAGACCGCATCCTGATCAAGATCGACCAGGTACCGCCGTACCTGCTGGAAACCTTGATCGCCACCGAAGACCGTGATTTCTACAGTCACTTTGGCGTCTCGCCCAAGGGCATCGCCCGGGCGGTTTGGATCAATACTTCGTCCGGCGCCATGCGCCAGGGGGGCAGTACCCTGACGCAGCAGTTGGTGAAGAACTTCTACCTGACCAACGAGCGCAGCCTGAGCCGTAAGCTGACCGAAGCCATGATGGCCGTGTTGCTCGAACTGCATTACGACAAGCGCGAGATCCTTGAGGCCTACCTCAACGAAGTGTTCGTCGGCCAGGATGGCCAGCGCGCCGTGCACGGCTTTGGCTTGGCCAGCCAGTTCTTCTTCAGCCAGCCGCTGCAAGAGCTCAAGCTGCATCAGATTGCCCTGCTGGTCGGCATGGTCAAGGGGCCGTCGTATTACAACCCGCGGCGCTACCCTGAGCGGGCCCTGATCCGCCGTAACCTGGTGCTCGATCTGCTCGCCGAGCAGGGTGTGGCGAGCAAGGAAGTGGTCGAGGCGGCGAAGAAGATGCCGTTGGGCGTCACCAAGCGCGGCAGCCTGGCCGACAGCTCGTTCCCGGCCTTCCTCGACCTGGTCAAGCGACAGCTGCGCCAGGATTACCGCGACGAAGACCTTACCGAAGAAGGCCTGCGCATCTTCACCAGTTTCGACCCGATCCTGCAGATGAAGGCCGAAACCGCCATGAGCGAGACCTTCAAGCGTCTGGCCGGGCGCAAGGGTTCGGATGCGGTCGAGTCGGCGATGGTGGTAACCAATCCTGAGACTGGCGAAGTTCAGGCGTTGATCGGCAGCCGTCAGTCGGGCTTTGCCGGGTTCAACCGCGCGATCGATGCCGTGCGTCCGATCGGCTCGCTGGTCAAACCGGCGGTGTACCTGACCGCGCTGGAAAAGCCGAGCAAGTACACCCTGACCAGCTGGGTGCAGGATGAGCCGTTCTCGGTCAAAGGCGCCGACGGCCAGGTCTGGCGTCCGCAGAACTACGACCGCCGTCCGCACGGCACCATCTACCTGTATCAGGGGCTGGCCAATTCCTACAACTTGTCCACCGCCAAGCTCGGCCTGGAAGTGGGCGTGCCGAACGTGATCAAGACCATTGGCCGCCTGGGCGTCAATGTTGACTGGCCGGCGTTCCCGTCGATGCTGCTGGGCGCTGGCGGCATGTCGCCGATGCAAGTCGCGACCATGTACCAGACCATCGCCAACGGCGGTTTCAACACGCCGATGCGCGGTATCCGCAGCGTGCTGACCGCCGAGGGCGAGCCGCTCAAGCGGTATCCGTTCCAGATCCAGCAGACCTTCGATCCAGGTGCCATTTATCTGGTGCAGAACGCCATGCAGCGGGTCATGCGTGAGGGTACCGGGCGTTCGGTTTACAGTGTATTGCCGAACAACCTGACCCTGGCGGGCAAGACCGGCACCAGTAACGATTCGCGCGACAGCTGGTTCTCCGGCTTCAGCCAGGATCTGCTGGCGGTGGTCTGGCTGGGCCGCGACGACAATGGCAAGACGCCATTCACCGGTGCCACCGGCGCCCTGCAGGTGTGGACCAGCTTCATGCGCAAGGCCGATCCGTTGCCGCTGGACATGCCGCAACCGGATAACGTGGTGCAGGCCTGGATCGATCCGTACAGCGGCCAAGGCTCCGACAGCAGCTGTCCGGGAGCGGTGCAGATGCCGTATATTCGCGGCAGCGAACCGGCCGCAGGGGTTGCCTGTGGCGGTGAGCAGAATCCGGCTGAGTCGGTCATGGACTGGGTCAAGGGTTGGATGAATTGAGCACTGCTGGCCTGGGCGGATCAACCCCCAGGCCAGCAGCCGCATTTAAAGAGGGTGTGAAGTGAACAAGTGGTGGTTTCCTGCCTTGACGGCATTGGCCATGCTCCATGGCTGCGCCAGCGTTCCACGCGGCAACATTCCGGTGGTCGACTCGAGCACCCGGGTATCTAACAGCGAGCGCGTTACTGCCAACCGTGCTGCGACCCAGGCCGGCAACGGCACCTCGCAGGCGCAGGCACTGACGGAAGATTCCGGGGTTACCGTGATGATCCCGCAAGGGGCGGGCGCATCGTCCATCCAGACCTTCCCAGCGGGCAATGGGGCAGCCCCCATCAGCACTGCACCGATCAGTACCGGTCCGATCACCACCAATCCCAACCCGATCGCTGACGAGCCGTTTGACATCGCCTCGATGAGTAGTACGCCAGCTGCGAGCAGCGCGCCGACTGGGATTCCGCGTAGCAATACGGCCGCCGGCAGCCTGTCGGCCGACGAACAGCTCGATGGCCCGGTGCTGGCGCTGCTGACCACCGCCCAGCAGCAACAGGGCAGTGGCGACTTCAATGGCGCCTCGTCGAGCCTGGAGCGTGCCCAGCGCATCGCCCCGCGTGAGCCGCAAGTGCTGTTCCGCCTGGCGCAGGTGCGTTTGTCGCAAGGCGATGCGGCCCAGGCCGAACAGCTGGCGCGTCGTGCCCTGACCTACGCCAATGGCCGTCCAGACCTGCAAGCCGAGCTGTGGAACACCATCGCCCAAGCCCGCGAGAAACAGGGTGACAGCGCAGGTGCAGCGCTGGCGCGACAGAAGGCACGGGTCAATCTGTGATGATCGAGCAACGTATTCTCGATATCGCTGATCACTTGTTGCTGATCGAGCACGAACTGCGTGCGCAAGGCTGGTGGAGTGAGCAATCACCCAGTGCCGAAGCGCTTGCCAGCGTGGTGCCGTTCGCCGTTGATTCGATGGGCTTCGAGCAGTGGCTGCAGTGGATTTTCCTGCCACGAATGAAGCTCATTCTCGAACACGGGCATCCCTTGCCAAATGCCTCGGGCATCCTGGTGATGGCTGAAACGGTTTTCGTCGATCGCCCAGAGCAGAGTCGCGCGCTGCGTCGACTGCTGGCGGAATTCGATCAATTGATCAGCCCATCCGCCTGATTTCTTCTCTTTTTCTTTCAAGAGCCGCAGATTGCGGCTCTTTTTTTGTCTTTTGTTTGTTTTTCTGCTGCTGTCAGATCTATTCGTGGTGGAACGAATTCATCCTGAGGAAAAATTGGCAATAATTTTTCTTGACTTAATCGCGGCGAATCACAAGAATCCAGTTTCCGCTTTAGAGGGACTGCCAGAAGCAGACCCGCTAAGCAGATCATGAGGCGCACACCCGCGCCGACTTGTTACACCCCGCAACGCGTTACCTCGCGCTGGGTGGGAAAACCCCGCAACACTCTGGGGTGCTCCCAATACTTGCTCAGTCAGTGCTGACGTTCGCTCATGCTCTGCTTGGCAGTAAACCTATTAAGACCCGTCCACTAGGGACGGTATTCTGGCGTTTTAGAGGTGAACAACGTGGAGCTTTTATCTGGCGCTGAGATGGTCGTCCGCTTTTTGCGTGACGAAGGCGTTAAGCACATCTACGGGTACCCTGGCGGTGCTCTCCTTCATGTTTACGACGCGCTGTTCAAAGAGCCGGAAGTCGAGCACATCCTGGTTCGTCACGAGCAGGCGGCAACCCACATGGCCGACGGCTATGCCCGCGCTACCGGCAAGGCTGGTGTAGTGCTGGTAACCTCAGGTCCGGGCGCCACCAATGCCATTACCGGCATTGCTACCGCGTACATGGATTCGATTCCAATGGTCATCCTGTCGGGCCAGGTGCCTAGCACCATGGTCGGCACCGATGCCTTCCAGGAAACCGACATGATCGGTATCTCGCGGCCGATCGTGAAGCACAGCTTCATGATCAAGCACGCCTCGGAAATCCCGGAAGTCCTGAAAAAAGCCTTCTACCTGGCGCAATCCGGCCGTCCCGGCCCGGTCGTGGTCGACATTCCAAAAGATATGACCAACCCGGCCGAGAAGTTCGAGTACGTCTATCCGAAGAAGGTCAAGCTGCGTTCCTACAGCCCGGCCGTACGTGGCCATTCGGGGCAGATCCGCAAGGCAGCCGAGATGATCCTCGCCGCCAAGCGTCCGATCGTCTACTCCGGTGGTGGCGTGATCCTCGGTGGCGGCTCCGAAGCACTGACCGAAATCGCCAAGTCGCTGAACCTGCCAGTCACCAATACCCTGATGGGCTTGGGCGGCTTCCCGGGTACCGACCGCCAGTTCCTCGGCATGCTCGGTATGCACGGCAGCTTCACCGCCAACCTGGCCATGCACAACGCCGACGTGATCCTGGCGGTCGGTGCGCGTTTCGATGACCGTGTGATCAACGGCCCGGCGAAGTTCTGCCCGAACGCCAAGATCATCCACATCGATATCGACCCGGCCTCGATCTCCAAGACCATCAAGGCCGACGTACCGATCGTAGGTCCGGTCGACAGCGTGCTCAGCGAGATGCTGGCAATCCTCAAGGAAATCGGCCAGCAGCCTGACAAGGCCGCGCTGGACGCCTGGTGGAAGCAGATCGACGAGTGGCGCGGTGATCGCGGCCTGTTCCCTTACGACAAGGGCGACGGCAGCGTGATCAAGCCGCAGACCGTGATCGAGACCCTGTGTGAAGTGACCAACGGCGACGCGTTCATCACGTCCGACGTTGGCCAGCACCAGATGTTCGCGTCGCAGTACTACCGCTTCAACAAGCCAAACCGTTGGATCAACTCCGGCGGCCTGGGCACCATGGGCTTCGGCTTCCCGGCGGCGATGGGCGTCAAGCTCAACTTCCCGGATGACGATGTCGCCTGTGTGACCGGTGAAGGCAGCATCCAGATGAACATCCAGGAGCTGTCGACCTGCATGCAGTACGGTTTGCCGGTGAAAATCGTCAACCTCAACAACGGTGTACTGGGCATGGTTCGCCAGTGGCAGGACATGTCGTACAACGGCCGTCACTCGCATTCGTATGTCGAGTCGCTGCCGGACTTCGTCAAGCTGGTCGAGGCCTATGGCCATGTCGGTATCCGCATCACCAGCCTGAAGGACCTCAAGCCCAAGCTTGAAGAAGCCTTCGCCATGAAAGACCGGTTGGTGTTCATCGATATCGCGGTCGACAGGACCGAGCACGTCTATCCGATGCAGATCAAAGACGGCTCGATGCGTGACATGTGGCTGAGCAAGACGGAGCGTACCTGATATGCGGCACATCATTTCCCTGCTGCTGGAAAACGAACCCGGTGCCTTGTCTCGCGTGGTCGGCCTGTTCTCCCAGCGCAACTACAACATTGAAAGCCTGACCGTGGCGCCGACCGAGGACCCAACCCTCTCGCGCCTGACCCTGACCACCGTTGGCCATGACGAAGTGATCGAACAGATCACCAAGAACCTGAACAAGCTGGTGGAAGTGGTGAAGCTGGTCGACCTGTCGGAAAGCGCTCACATCGAACGCGAACTGATGCTGGTCAAGGTCAAGGCGACCGGCGCCCAGCGCGCCGAGATCAAACGCACCACCGACATTTTCCGTGGGCAGATCGTCGACGTAACCGCCAGCGTGTATACCGTGCAACTGAGCGGCACCAGCGACAAACTGGACAGCTTCATCCAGGCGATCGGCACCGCATCGATTCTCGAAACCGTGCGCAGTGGAGTCACCGGCATTGCCCGTGGCGACAAAGTGCTCAGCATCTAACTTCAAAAATTAGCGATGGCTCCACTAGGGCCGAGATATAACAGGGGTATTTCATGAAAGTTTTCTACGACAAAGACTGCGACTTTTCCATCATCCAAGGTAAGAAAGTCGCCATCATCGGCTACGGTTCGCAAGGCCACGCCCAGGCGTGCAACCTGAAGGACTCCGGTGTAGACGTTACCGTCGGTCTGCGTAAAGGTTCGGCTACCGTTGCCAAGGCAGAAGCTCACGGCCTGAAAGTTGCCGACGTGGCTACCGCTGTCGCTGCTGCCGACCTGGTCATGATCCTGACCCCGGACGAGTTCCAGGGCGCTCTGTACAAGAACGAGATCGAGCCGAACATCAAGAAGGGCGCTACCCTGGCCTTCTCCCACGGCTTCTCGATCCACTACAACCAGGTCGTTCCGCGTGCCGACCTCGACGTGATCATGATCGCGCCGAAAGCTCCGGGCCACACCGTTCGCTCCGAGTTCGTCAAAGGCGGCGGTATCCCTGACCTGATCGCGATCTACCAAGACGCCTCGGGCAACGCCAAGAACGTTGCTCTGTCGTACGCCGCTGGCGTCGGTGGCGGCCGTACCGGCATCATCGAAACCACCTTCAAGGACGAGACTGAAACCGACCTGTTCGGCGAGCAGGCTGTTCTGTGTGGCGGTACCGTCGAGCTGGTCAAAGCCGGTTTCGAAACCCTGGTTGAAGCGGGCTACGCGCCAGAAATGGCCTACTTCGAGTGCCTGCACGAACTGAAGCTGATCGTTGACCTCATGTACGAAGGCGGCATCGCCAACATGAACTACTCGATCTCCAACAACGCCGAGTACGGCGAGTACGTGACTGGCCCAGAAGTCATCAACGAAGAATCCCGCAAGGCCATGCGCAATGCTCTGAAGCGCATCCAGGACGGCGAGTACGCGAAGATGTTCATCTCCGAAGGCGCCACCAACTACCCATCGATGACCGCCAAGCGTCGTAACAACGCCGCCCACGGTATCGAAGTGATCGGTGAGCAGCTGCGTTCCATGATGCCTTGGATCTCGGCTAACAAGATCGTCGACAAGGCTAAGAACTAAGTCTTTGCGATGAGATGAAAAACGCGGCTTCGGCCGCGTTTTTTCGTTTAGGCGGCTCGCATCTGGTATAAAGCGACCAGTGGCTTGCTGTCAGAACCTGTTTTGCAAGCCCGTGTCGAAACATTTTCCACTCAGTTGCAAGGTAATTTTCATGAGCGAACGTCCCGAAGAGCCGAACAAGCCCTCCGACGCCGAAAGCCTGCTACCTGTCGATGAGCATGTTGAAGAGGGGCATGACGCCGAAGGGCGTAAGGTGCGGCATCGCGGCATCTACCTGCTGCCCAACCTGTTCACCACTGCCAACCTGTTCGCCGGCTTTTACTCGATCATCAGCTCGATCAGCGCGCAGAGCGCCATGAGCGCAGGTGATCCCCGCGAGGCGAGCAAGTATTTCGCCTTTGCTGCCATCGCCATTTTCGTGGCCATGGTGCTCGACGGCCTCGATGGTCGTGTAGCGCGCATGACCAACACCCAAAGCGCCTTTGGCGCCGAGTACGACTCGTTGTCCGACATGGTCGCCTTCGGCGTCGCTCCGGCACTGTTGGCATTCGGTTGGGCACTGGGCGACATGGGCAAGGTCGGTTGGATGGTGGCCTTCATCTATGTTGCGGGCGCGGCGTTGCGTCTGGCCCGTTTCAACACCCAGGTCGGCACCGCCGACAAGCGTTACTTCATCGGTCTGGCCAGCCCGGCTGCGGCAGGTGTGGTGGCCGGTACTGTCTGGGCGTTTAGCGATTTCGGCATCCAGGGTTCCAAGCTGTCGTTCCTGGTCGCGCTGCTGGTCGCCGCTGCCGGCATGCTGATGGTCAGCAACGTCAAGTACAACAGCTTCAAAGAGCTCGACCTCAAGGGGCGCGTGCCTTTCGTGGCGATCCTGGCCGTGGTGCTGGTGTTTGCCGTGGTGTTCAGCGATCCGCCGCGCATCCTCCTGCTGATCTTCCTCGGCTATGCGATCTCGGGCCCGGTGCAGTACTTGCTGCGGGTGCGTCGGCGAAAAGTCTGAAGTTGATTTAATGCTGGAATAACCTGCCGGCTCTACAGTCTTACGGGTACATCAGTTGCCCGTACTGTGGAGCCGTTATGCTCATCAAGATCCCTCGTTCATCCGATTGCCAAGCATCGGAGATCACCCCCGAAAGCCTTTATCTATCGCGTCGAACCGTGCTGGGTGCCTCTCTGGCGGGTATTGCCGTGGGTGCGCTGTCAGGCCTGGCCAGCGCGGGTGAGCCGTCGCGCTATGCCGATGTCGCGCCTGGTGCGCCGCCGCAATGGTTCAGCGACAAGCTGGGCGCCGCTCGTTGGCAAGCGGTAACGGTCAAGGATGAGGCGATCACTCCGTTCAAGGATGCAACGCACTACAACAACTTCTACGAGTTCGGCACCGACAAGGGCGATCCGGCGGCCAATGCCGGTAGCCTGAAGACCGAGCCGTGGAGCCTGGTGGTCGATGGTGAGGTGGCCAAGCCGGGGCGCTATGCGCTGGAGGACTTCGTCAAGCCGTACCAGCTGGAGGAGCGCATCTATCGACTGCGCTGTGTCGAGGCCTGGTCGATGGTCATCCCCTGGCTGGGTTTTACCCTGGCGGAGGTGCTCAAACAGGTGCAGCCGACCTCGAAAGCGCGTTACCTGCGATTTGAGACGCTGCAAGATCCCAAGGTCATGCCGGGTCAGCGCTCCTCATTCGCCTTGATCGACTGGCCGTATATAGAGGGCTTGCGCCTGGATGAAGCGATGAATCCGCTGGCGATCCTGGCGGTGGGTATGTATGGCCGGCAGTTGCCCAATCAGAATGGCGCACCGTTGCGCCTGGTGGTGCCCTGGAAGTACGGCTTCAAAAGCATCAAGTCGATCGTGCGGATCAGCCTGGTCGCCGAGCAACCCAAGACTACCTGGGAAAGCCTGGCGCCGACTGAGTATGGCTTTTATGCCAACGTCAACCCGAATGTCGACCATCCGCGCTGGACCCAGGCCCGCGAGCGGCGTCTGCCCAGCGGGCTGTTCAGCCCTAATGTGCGCGATACCTTGATGTTCAATGGCTACGGCGATGAAGTCGCCTCTCTATATAGTGGGCTCGATCTGCGGAAGAACTATTGATGCGCTATCCCTGGTTGCGCCTGGCTATTTTTCTGCTGGGCTGCCTGTTTCCGGCGTGGTGGCTGTACGAGGCGGCGATGAATCTGCTGGGGCCGGACCCTGGCAAGATCCTGGTCGACCGTCTCGGGCTCGGTGCGCTGATCTTCCTGCTAATAACCTTGAGCATGACTCCTCTGCAGCGTTTGACGGGGTGGTCAGGCTGGATCGTGGTGCGTCGGCAGCTGGGGCTGTGGTGCTTTGCTTATATAGTGCTGCACATGACTGCCTATATGGTGTTCATCCTCGGTTTGGATTGGGGTCAGTTGGGCGTCGAACTGCGTAAGCGCCCGTACATCATCGTTGGCGTGCTGGGCTTTATTGGCTTGCTGGCGCTGGCGGTCACCTCCAATCGCTACAGCCAACGGCGCTTGGGCGCGCGTTGGAAGAAGCTGCATAAGCTGGTGTATCTGATCCTTGGGCTGGGATTGCTGCATTTTCTATGGATCGTGCGCTCGGATCTCAAGGAATGGGCCATCTACGCATCTATAGGTGCTGCCTTGCTGGCACTACGTATTCCGGCCGTGTGGCGGCGTGTGCCGCGGCTTATGGGTGGGCGGGGCAGGGCGGTTTGAAACATATTTGAAATAAAGTGTTGACGGCCTTTCGAAACCCCTTATAATGCGCCCCACTTCCAGCGTAGTTGGAGCGGAAAACTCCTTGAGTATCAACGAGTTAGATGTTCCAGGCAGTACTGGAGGT
>NZ_JBICKL010000109.1:0-19176 GCF_043104195.1 Pseudomonas sp. xss_2 | reverse complement strand
GTCAGCCAGGGCCAGCACGTTGTTCTTGAAGCGGTCCGGCTCGATGTCACGTACCAGCGACAGCAGGCCAGCTTGGTGGTCGACCAGCAGTACGGCAGCGTCGTCTTTGTTCAGGCGGTTGTATTTGAAGTGGGCCATGGTCGTGCTCCTAAAGGTGGTTTTGATGTTCAGTGAGTTGGGTGTTTCGCGTTGATGGGGAAAGATTAAAACCAAGACCTTTGGCGCACTAGATAGCGAAATTTGCCTTTAGCGTTCTGTTTTGTGAACGATAGAATTTAGCCCCATAGATACATTTCCTAACCTCGCCCGCGATCTCCCCTTGGGCTTGGCTACATCCAAATCTTCAAGCCGCGTAGGACGTTTCTCTATCTGCCCACACCGGGAAAAATTGCCTCGCCGAGCTGCTAGGTTGCGGACTTTCTGCTTAAGGAAGGCGGGCATCATGAGTCAACGGCTTAACATCTTTGGCAAGGGTCAGGGCCTGGACGGCGACCTCACCAGCACCGGCGCTCGCTGCATCGCCAGCCGCGCGCGGGGGCAGGTTCATGCCATTGCCTGGCTACTCGAAGGGGACAAAACCACGCCCTGTCCTCGGTGCGGCATCGAGGGCACGATCATCCGTGGCGAATCACGTTGGCGGCAGGACGACATTCCCACTGCCGTAGATGGCTCACTGGTGCAGTGCGGCTGTCCTTTAGGCAGCAACTATGTGGTAGCGCCCCTTCATCAGCGGCCCGCACCCAAGAGCGCCGTCGCCACTCAGACCTATGCACCCCCATTCAGCTCTGCGCCGCGCGCCTCTGCTCAACATGCTTTCAACACCTTTGCCCGGGACACCTCCCCCACGCCAGGCCTTGAGCCAGGTTTTCACATTGTTCAGTACAGCCAGTCGTTCGATCAGTTACTGGACCGGCTGGCCATTCACGACAGACTGCTGATCAAGCATCTGCAGCGTCTCAATCCAAACTTTGCGCAGGGTTTCAAAGCCGGCGAGATCTTCGTCATTGGCGACCCCAACAACGGCCATATGTGCACCCGCGAGGAACTGCACCTGATGGAAGCGGCGGACCTGGCGCGCGATAGCCTGGCCAGCTTGAGCGACGGCGAAGCCGATTTCATGATGCGCCATCAGGCCGAGATCGCTGGGTTGTTGAGCGATGTGAGCCTGGCGATGGGAGTAAGCCAAGCGATGATGGCCAAGTCGCTTGAAGAATTGAAAAATACGCTGAACTACATAGAGAAACTTCACCAACAGCAGTTCTCCAAGCACGGCCATCTGCGAAGCCCGGAGTTTTTTGCGGAACGCAAGAAACTCTTCAAGCAGTTGGATGTAAAACTCAGGATGAGTTTTCTCAACAAGACGATGGATTTAGGGAGTCATCACGGATTACGTCGAGATCTTGGTATTTCGAGCAAAAGCCTTGTGCATCACTGGTCCAAAGCAGGTGGACCGAGTCAGATACCAGGGTATACAACGCACCTGGATAAGCTGGCACGTATCTCAAAATACCTTGAGCGCGGAGGTCAAGTCGGAATTGTGATTGGCGCAGGCGCTTCTCTATTAAAGGTGCAGGAGGTCTGCAGAGCCGGGGAAACTGCAGCGTGTCGAAAAATCAGGTTTACGGAAGCTGGCAGTTTTGCTGGAGGGCTAGGAATGGGTGCCTATGCTGGTGCCTTGGCCGGCGATCTAACCACTGTTGCCTGCTTCGGTCTCGGCCCGATCAGCGCTACTGTGTGCGGGATAGTTTTGGTGGGTGCCGGATCTCTGACTGGCGGCTACATAGGCATGTCAGGAGGAGAGTCCATCGGTGAATTTATTTATGAGGTAACCGAGCCATGAGCACATGGCCAACTCATTGGAAACTCGTATTTCTCCTCACCCCGTGGATCTTACTTTATGTGGGTTTAGCAATCACGGCGGGATTAGCCTGGAGCAAAAAGCTAGAGACCATGCTCAATGCTCTACCCAGCAGTGAATGGCTGAAACTTCAGGTGCCGATTTGGCGGTGCTTCGGTCTAAGGGGAAGATACATTCTAACGGCAATGATAGCGGGGTTACTCACCTGGCCGGTAAAACAACTGCATATTCGCAAAGGTAAGTTAAACAATGAGGATGTTGATAACTTTCCCAGAAACCTTAAATTTCAATTATTAACAGGCAAATTCCTTACCTATCTAGGGGGAACGCTTTGCATTATTACAACATGCGTATACAGGATAAGTAAGGAAGGCTAAATATAGCTTTGCCATGCCAAAGTCGCGTGATCATCCCTGTTCCCACAATGGGCTGGGTTAGTACCGCGACAAGGCAGGCATCGACCCCGCACCAGGATCAGTACGATCCCCTATTGCTTGTCCACCCCACCTGCTCTTTACTAGCCACAGCCCTCCCCCGCTCCGAGACCGTCATGCTGGCTTTCATCCAGTCATACCCGCTGTTGCTCGGCACCTGCCTGATCTTCCTCGACCTGCTGCTGTGGCAGTTGATCCCGCTCCAGCGCCAGCCCTGGCGCATCGCTACGCGGCTGGTGATCTTCCTGCTGTTCAGCTGGGTATTGCTGGCCGCCGGCATGAGCCCGCTGCAACCGCCGCCGTGGGCCGATGATGTCTCGCGCAATTTGATGGCGACGGTACTGGCGATTGGCTGGTGGCTGTTCGGTGCGCGCACGGTCACGGTGGTGTTCGGCCTACTGCTGGTGGCGCGCGGCAGTCATGGCGGGCGCTTGCTGCAGGATGTGCTGGGGGCGTTGATCTTCCTGGTGGCGGTGGTGGCAGCAGCGGCCTATGTCATGCAACTGCCGGTCAAGGGCCTGCTGGCGACCTCGGGGGTGATGGCCATCGTTATCGGTCTGGCGTTGCAGAGCACCCTGAGCGATGTGTTTTCCGGGATCGTGCTGAACACCACCCGGCCCTATCAGATCGGCGACTCGATCTCGATCGATGGCACTGAGGGCAAGGTGGTCGATATCGACTGGCGGGCCACGCGCATGATCACCGGCAGCGGCAGCCTGGCGGTGATTCCTAACTCGGTGGCAGCCAAGGCCAAGTTGCTCAATCACAGCCGACCTGCCGACCGCAACGGCGTGTCGATCAGTGTGGTGGTGCCGGCCAAAGTCCGCCCCAAGCGGGTCTTCGACGCCTTGGAAAAGGCCCTGCAAGGGACGTCGGCGCTATTGGACAACCCCGCCCCCAAGGTCACGGTGAAAGCCTCGACGCTTGAGTCAGTGGAATACGAAGCCAGCGGGTTCATCGCCGATATGGCGCGCAAGACCGAAGTGCGCAACCAGCTGTTCGACCTCGCTCACCGTCATCTGGAAGCCACTGGGGTGATGTGGAACGTCGACCTGGCCGTGGCGCCGCGCAGTCGTCAGCGCGAGTTGCTCGACGAGGTGCGGGTCTTCCGCTCGTTGAGCAGTGAGGAGCGCGATGCGCTGAGCCAGCGCATGACGGCCATGGAGTACCTGGCCGATCAGGTGATCCTGGGCGTGGGTGAGCGTTCCGAGCATGTGTTGGTGATTGGCAGCGGCGTGGTCTCGGCCTCGGTGCGCGATGGCGAACGGCTGATCGAGGCTGGGCGCATGGGGCCAGGTGAGGTGCTGGCGATCGAAGGGTTGGTCGATGACGAAGACTCAGCGGTGGAGTTCCGCACGCTGACCGGTTGCGTGCTGTACCGCATCGACAAGGAGCAGGTCCGCAGTTGCCTGGTCGAGCGCGGCGAGGTGCAGTCGGCGCTGACCAAACTGCAGCGCTTCCGTCGACAGAGTCGAGAGTCACTGTTGATGCAGAAACCTGCGGTGGTGAAAAAAGGCGGCTTCCTGAGTTGGCTGCACAAGTGACTGTGCCAACGGGTTATCAGGCGTGGGAGCGGGCTTGCCCCGCGATAGCGGCAGGGATTGCCCAGATGGCGCCTGTTCCGCCGCCATCGCGGGGCAAGCCCGCTCCCACGAGCTGCTCCCACGAGCTGCCTCCACGACCCACTACTGGGACGCAACAGACCTTGCCTTAGAGCACCACCCGCAGGCACTGCCCCGCGTGGTACAGCGAGAAGCCCGACTCGTAGAAAGCCGTGCGCAACGACGGCGCGCTGACCGCCTTCATGGGCGAGAACGGCACCGGCAAACTGTCCGGGTCGTCTTTGAGCAGAAACTCGGCAAACGCCCGTCCGATCACCGTTCCGGTGGTGTTGCCACGGCCGTTGTAGCCCGTCACCGCCACCAGCCCTGGGGCCGGTTCGAACAGGCGCATCAGGTGGTCCGGGGTGAAGTCGATGCAGCCCGTCCAGTGCATCTCCCACTCGACCTTGCCCAGCTCCGGGTAGTAATGGCTCTGGATGCGATCGGCCCAACTGCGCACGAACCAGGCTGGCTTGTTATCGACCCGGCCGAGGCTGCCAAGCAGCAGCCGGCCCTGGTCGTCACGACGAATGCTGCTGAGCACAGTGCGGGTGTCCCACGAGCCCTGGCCATGCGGCAGCACCTTGTCGGCAGCCGCACCCTGCAAGGGCGTCGAGGCGACCTGGTAGTAGTAACCACGGAAGAAGTGCTTCTGCAGATTGCTCCAGTCGCCTTCGGTGTAGGCGCCGGTGGAAATTACCACCTTGTCGGCGCGTACCGAGCCGCGCGCGGTCTTCACCCGCCAGCCATCACCCTCGCGCTCCAGGCCTTCGACCGAGGACTGCTGGAACACCTTGCCGCCCAAACGCGCCACGGCGCCAGCCAGGCCTTGGGTGTAGCCCATGGGGTTGATGGTGCCGGCGCGGCGGTCGAGCAGCGCGGCGGAGATCTTGGCGGTACCGCAGTATTCCTGGCATTGCGCGCCGGTCAGCAACTCGACATCGGCGCCACGCCGGGTCCATTGCTGGTGGCGAGCCTCAAGGTCGGCGATGCCGGTGGCGTTGTGCGCCATGTGCAGAGTGCCTTGGTGCTGGGCCTGGCAGTCGATGCCAAGCCGCTCGATCATGGCGAACACTTCGCCAGGCGCATCGCCCAAAGCCTTGTTCAGGCGGCTACCCTGCTTGTGGCCCAAGGTGGCCTCGACGTCATCGGGGCGGATCCAGGTGCCGGCGTTGACCAGGCCGACGTTGCGCCCCGAGCCACCGTGGCCGATCTTCCAGGCCTCAAGCAAGATCACCGACTTGCCCTGTTCGAGCAGATGGATCGCGGCGGACAGGCCTGTGATGCCGCCACCGATCACACAGACATCGGCCTGGTGTTCACCAGCCAGGGCCTGGCTGGCGACGGTAGGCTTGGTGACGAATTCCCACAAACATTCTTGACGCAATTGGGGCATGACCGGCTCCAGCATATTGTTCTTATTGCGGGTCGGGCCGCGTAGGCCCTATCGCGGGTCAAGCCGCGGCGGTGCGCCGCTGCGACTTTTCCCACGAACGGGGGCGATGGCCCCCGCCTACGATCATCAGTCGAACACAATCCCTTGCGCCAGCGGCAGCTCACGCGAGTAGTTGACGGTGTTGGTCTGGCGACGCATGTAGCCTTTCCAGGCATCCGAACCGGATTCACGGCCGCCGCCAGTCTCTTTCTCGCCACCGAATGCGCCGCCAATCTCTGCGCCGCTGGTGCCGATGTTGACGTTGGCGATACCGCAGTCACTGCCCGAGGCACTCTGGAAGCGCTCGGCTTCGCGGATGTCGGTGGTGAAGATGCACGAAGACAAGCCTTGTGGCACTTCGTTGTTCAGGCGCAGCGCCTCTTCGAAATCGTCATAGGCCAGCACGTAGAGGATCGGCGCGAAGGTTTCGTGACGCACCACGTCGCTCTGCCCTGGCATCTCGGCGATGGCCGGCGAGACGTAGTAGGCATTGGGGTACTCGGAGGCCAGCTGACGCTCACCGCCAAACACCTGGCCGCCCTCGTCGCGGGCCTTGGCCAGCGCTCCTTGCATGGCATCGAACGACTGCTTGTCGATCAGCGGGCCCACCAGGTTGTTCTCGCGTGGATCACCGATGCGCACTTTGCCGTAGGCGGCTTTGACGCGGGCCACCACTTCGTCCTTGATCGAGCGATGGACGATCAGCCGGCGCAGGGTGGTGCAGCGCTGGCCGGCAGTGCCGACAGCGGAGAACAGGATGCCGCGCACGGCCAGGTCCAGATCGGCGCTCGGCGCGAGGATCATCGCGTTGTTGCCACCGAGCTCAAGAATGCTGCGGCCAAAACGTGCTGCTACACGCGGGCCGACTTCACGGCCCATGCGGGTGCTGCCGGTGGCGCTGACCAGCGGGACACGCACGTCATCGACCAGTGCTTCGCCGGCTTCGCGGCCGCCGATGACCAGCTGGGCCAAACCTTCAGGGGCATCGCCAAAGGCTTTCAGGGCTTTGTCGAACAGCGCCTGGCACGCCAATGCGGTCAGCGGGGTCTTCTCCGAAGGTTTCCACACCACGGCGTTACCGGCGACCAGCGCCAGCGCGGTGTTCCATGCCCAAACCGCGACCGGGAAGTTGAAGGCGCTGATCACGCCGACCACGCCCAGCGGATGCCAGGATTCACGCATGTGGTGGCCAGGGCGCTCGGAGGCGATGGTCAAGCCGTACAGCTGGCGCGACAGGCCTACGGCGAAGTCGCAGATGTCGATCATTTCCTGTACTTCACCCAGGCCTTCCTGAGTGATCTTGCCGGCTTCGACCGAGACCAGCTCACCGAGGTCGGCCTTGTGTTCGCGCAGCACTTCACCGAACAGACGCACCAACTCACCGCGACGCGGGGCCGGCACACTGCGCCAGGCTTCAAAGGCAGCATGGGCCTGGTCGATGCGCGCAGTGGTCTCGGCCTTGCCGAGCAGCTTCACCGTAGCGATCTGGCTACCATCGATCGGGGTGTGAACAGGGTAGTCGCCCTGGGTGTAAGCCTGGGCAGCGACGCCTAGACGCTCGAGCAATGCAGCAACCATTGTGCTTCTCCTACATCGGGTGAAGGGTGGTAAAGGTGATGTGGATCAGTATTAATCCGATCACAGCGGTGCAACAAACGACCTTTATTCCGCATATCATTCCCTCAGCTCATGATCCCTTGCCATAGAGACTGCCATGTCCAAACGTCTGGTGCCGTCGATGACGGCCCTGCAGTGCTTCGAAGCCGCAGCCCGTCACTTAAGCTTCACCCGCGCCGCAGAAGAACTGCACCTGACCCAGAGCGCGGTCAGCAAGCAAGTCGCGCAGCTCGAAGAGATGCTGCGCAATCACCTGTTCCTGCGTATTCGTCGGCGCCTGCAACTGACGCCGGCCGGCAGCCTGTACCTGGCCGAGGTGAACAAGATCCTCAACCAGGTCGACATGTCCAGCCGCTACATACTGACCTATGGCGAGCAGACCGAGATATTGAAGGTAGCCACTCAGCCGAGTTTTGGCGTGCGCTGGTTGATTCCGCACCTCAAAGGTTTCGGTAAACGCCACCCGAACATCCACCTGGATATCCGCAACGAGATGGAGCCGTTCTCGCTGCTGCAAGGCTCTGCCGATGTGGTGTTCTTCTTTGGCCAGGGCACCTGGCCGGGGGCAACGTGCGTGGAGCTGTTCCGTGAAGTGGTGGTGCCGGTGTGCGCGCCAGAGCTGCTACAGGGGCGCGAGTTGACCGATGCGGCGCAGGTGGCGGAGTTGGTGCTGATGCAGAGTGCGTCGCGGCCAGAAGCATGGCATGAGTGGTTCCTGGAACAGGGGCTGCATACCGATAACAGCTATCACGGGCCGCGCTTCGATACGTTCTATATGGCCTTGAGTGCTGCGCAGGCAGGCTGTGGGGTGGCGTTAGTGCCGCGCTATCTGGTGGAAAAGGAGCTGGGCGATGGCAGCCTGGTGATTGCCTGGAATCATGCGATGCGTAGCCATGGCGCGCATTACCTGGCGTTTGCCGAGCACGCGGCAGAGGTGCCGAAAGTCAGGGCGCTTGTGGAATGGACCCGAGAGCAATTAACGGGTTGAACGGATGTGGGCAGCCATATTGCGATCGCGGGGCAAGCCCTACGCTTTATCACGTGGGAGCGGGCTTGCCCCGCGATAGGCCCTCAAGGTCAATCAAAAAGGGAATGACACCTCTACTTTTTTTCGCTTGTGGCCCATGTGCATTCCCCGCTTTCATGTAACGGTCCCATTCACCATCAGGAAGCTTGCGATGCCCGCCCATGATTTCGTCAGCCCAGACAGCATCCGCGCGCAGTTCTCTGCCGCCATGTCGCTCATGTACAAACAGGAAGTGCCCCTCTACGGCACGCTGCTGGAGCTGGTAAGCGAGATCAACCAGCAGGTCATGCAGCAGCAGCCGCAGGTCGCCGAGGCCCTGCGCTGGACCGGTGAAATCGAGCGGCTCGACCAGGAACGCCATGGCGCCATCCGCGTCGGCACCGCTGCCGAGCTGGCGACCATTGCCCGCCTGTTCGCAGTCATGGGCATGCAACCGGTCGGCTACTACGACCTAAGCTCGGCGGGTGTACCGGTGCACTCCACCGCGTTCCGCGCGGTGCACGAGCAGTCGCTGCATGTCAGCCCGTTCCGGGTGTTCACCTCGCTGCTGCGCCTGGAGCTGATCGACAACCCGCAACTGCGCGCCCTGGCCGAGAGCATTTTGGCCAAGCGACAGATCTTCACCCCACGTGCACTGGAGCTGATCGCCCAGTGCGAACGCGATGGTGGCTTGAGTGCAACTGACGCCGAGGCTTTCGTCAGTGAAGCGCTGCACACCTTCCGCTGGCACCAGGACGCAACCGTCACCGCCGAGCAGTACCAGCAACTGCACGACCAGCATCGCCTGATCGCCGACGTGGTGGCGTTCAAAGGCCCGCACATCAACCACCTGACCCCGCGCACCCTGGACATCGATGCGATCCAGGTTGGCATGCCGGCCAAGGGTATTCCGCCCAAGGCGGTGGTCGAAGGCCCGCCCACCCGCCGTCACCCGATCCTGCTGCGCCAGACCAGCTTCAAGGCGCTGCAAGAGAAGGTTGCGTTCAGCGATCAACAGGGTAGCGAGGGCAGCCACACCGCACGTTTCGGCGAGATCGAACAGCGCGGTGCAGCATTGACCCCAAAAGGCCGCCAGCTCTACGACAAGCTGCTCGATGCCACCCGCGCAGCGCTGGGTGGCGTGCCTGCCGAAGCCAATGCCGAACGCTACCGCGCATTGCTGGCGCAGACCTTTGCCGCGTTCCCCGATGACCTGGCGCAGATGCGCGAGCAGGGCTTGGCGTATTTCCGCTATTTCGCCACCGATAAGGGTTTGGCCGCACGCGATCAGGCTGAGCGGCCGAGCGACCTGCAAGGGCTGATCGATGCCGGGCATGTGCATTTCGAGGCGTTGGTGTACGAGGACTTCCTGCCGGTGAGTGCGGCGGGGATTTTCCAGTCCAACCTGGGCGACGATGCGCAGGCGGAGTACGGCAGCAATGCCAACCGCGAGGCCTTCGAAGCGGCGCTGGGGTTGCAGGTGCAGGATGAATTGGCGCTGTATGCGCAGAGTGAACAGCGCTCGTTGCAAGCGTGTGCGCAGGCGTTGAACCTGGGCTCGTTGTAAGCCCAAGGACCGCTATCGCGAGGCAAGCCCGCTCCCACGCAAATTGTGGGAGCGGGCTTGCCCCGCGATAGTGTCAGGTCAATCAACCACCAACCCGAAACCGATCGACTTCCTGGCGCAGCTGCGCCGCCAACCCTTCCAGCTCCCGCGCAGTGGTGGCCAGCTCATTGGCCACATCACGCTGCTCACTGTTGGCCTGGGCGATGCTCTGCAGATTGCGGCTCAGTACGTTCGCCGTACTGCTCTGCTCCTGGGTCGCGGTGCTAATCGCGGCAAACTGCTCGCCCGCGCTGCGGCTCTGTTCATCGATACGCGCCAGGGCGTCAGCCACCTTGTCATTGCGCTCCAGGCCTTCCTGCATCAGGCGGTTGCCCTGCTCCAGGGTGCTGATGGCATGCCCGGTCTGCTGCTGAATGCTGCCAATCATCGCGGAAATTTCATCGGTCGCCGAGCGAGTACGCGCAGCCAGGCCACGCACTTCATCGGCAACTACGGCAAAGCCACGGCCCTGCTCGCCCGCGCGGGCGGCTTCGATGGCGGCGTTGAGCGCGAGCAGGTTGGTCTGTTCGGCGATGGCGGTGATCACACCAACGATGCCGCCAATTTCCTGCGAGCGCGCTCCAAGGGTGTCCATCACCTCGGCAGTGCCACCCAAGGCATCGGCAATCTGGCGCAGCGAGGCCGACGCTTCGTCCATCGCCGAGCGCCCCACCCTGGTGTGCTGGACGTTGTCGCGGGCCATGCGCTCGGTACCGGCCATGTTGTCGGCGATGTTCATCGAGGTAGCGCTGAACTCTTCCACCGCGCCAGCCATGCTGGTGATCTCGCCCGACTGCTGCTCCATGCCCTCACAGGCGCCGGAGGACAATCCGGCCAGCGAACGCGCGCGGCCACTGACTTGCTCGGAAGCGCTGCGGATGTGCTCGACCATGGTCGATAGCGCATCACCCATCTGGTTGAAGCTGCGCGCCAACTGGCCGATCTCGTCATGGCTGCTGACGGCCAGGCGCGCACTCAAGTTACCCGCGCCCAAGGCTTCGGCCTGGCGCACCAGGTCACCCAACGGGCGCAGCTTGCGCCGCAGCAGGAACAACGTCGCGGCCACTGCCAACAGCATGGCCAGCAGGCTGCCGATGGCCAGGCGCAGGCCGACACTCCAGGTGACGTCGCGGATTTCTGCTTCAGGCATGCTCGCCACGACAGTCCATGGGCCTTCGGCAAACGGCATCGCAACGCTGAACACTTGCTCTTTGCCACTGGCCCAGAAGCTGCCGCTGCCCGGCTGCGCCGCCAGTGCCTTCACTGCGTGTGCAGCGCTGTCGGGGTCGCGTACATCGGCCGGCTGGACCAACCATTTACCCTGCTCGTCGAGCAGCGCCAGCGAGCCGGTGTGGCCAATGCGAAAACGCTTGAGATTGGCCAACTGGGCGTTCTGTGCGTCGGTGTAGTCGAAGCCGACGAACAGCACGGCGATCACCCGCCCGCCGCCATCGCGCACCGGCACGTAGCGGGTCATGTAGTTGCGTTCGAACAGCAGCGCCCGGCCGACGTAGGTCTGCCCGGCCATCAGCTTGGCATACGCCGGGTGCTGGCGGTCGAGCTGGGTGCCGATGGCGCGGCTGCCGTCCTGTTTGGTCAGCGAGGTGCTGATGCGAATGAAGTCGTCGCCGCTGCGCACGAACAGCGTCGCGACCCCAGCGGTCATCTGCTGGAATTCGTCGACTTGCCGGAAGTCGTTGTTCAGCAGGTGCTCGCCCAGGTACAGGGCCGGGGTAGCCTGGCCTGCGACGTTGACGGTTTCTCCTGCGTGCAGCGCCAGCCCGGACGCGAAGCGGCGCTCGAACAGGCCGCTCAGGCGCTGGGTGTTGTCCTTGAGCGAACCGTGGAAGGTATCGAGTTGGTCAGCCAGCAGCCGCGCTTCGCTGGCCAGGTGTTCCTGGCGGGTGGCGAGGTTGGCGCTGTCCAGCGAACGCAGGGCGAACAAGGTACTACCGGTGATGACCAACGCCAGAACGATGGCGAGGGCGATACCGAGTTGCGAGGCAATCCGGGCACGGGGTTCAGACATGAGGAAGCTCCTGGCAAGAGGCCGGGATCATCCTGATCACGCTGACCGCCCACTTCGATCTACGGGGAAACGCATCCTCTAGCGGGACGCTGGTGCCACTGAATCGGCGTCGTGGGCGAATACTTGAGTGTCGGACCGGGAGATTCGCAAACGTTTTCGACGCAGTAGGGCCCGCTCCCTCGCGTCTTGTTAGGCGCCCGCCGATAGGATCTGTACATCCGGCAGATCCATAGCCGCTGCCTCTTCCTGCAAAAACCCACTGAGCCGGCGCAAGCGCTCGCCACCCGGTCGGGTCCGTGGCCACACCAGGTAGTAATCCATGCCGCTGGCCACTGCCGTCGGCCACGGCAGGCTTAGCCGCCCCTGCGCCACATCCTCGGCCACCATCAGCAAATCGCCCATGGAGATGCCGTAGCCACGCGCCGCGGCAATCATCCCCAGCTCCAGGGTATCGAACACCTGCCCGCCCTTGAGCGAGACCTTGTCGCTCAGCCCCATGCGCGCCAGCCAGCTGCGCCAGTCGCGTTTGTCCGGGGTTGGGTGGAGCAGCTCGATGCCGGCCAGGCGCCGCTCATCCCACGGCCCCTCCTTGAGCAGCTCTGGCGCGCCGACAGGGATCAGCAGTTCCGAGAACAGCCGGCGCACTTCCCAGTCCGCAGGGAAGACGCCATCACTGAGCAGCACCGCGCAATCGAATGGCTCCTGATTGAAGTCCACATGATCGACATCCATCCAGGCACTGGTCAGTTGCACCTCGTTACCCGGCTGCAGGTGGCGAAAGCGGCTCAGCCGTGCCAGTAACCAGCGCATGGTCAAGGTCGAGGGGGCTTTCATGCGCAGAATGTCATCTTCGCCGCGCAAGGTGTCGCAGGCTCGCTCCAAGGCGGCAAAGCCATCGCGCACCCCCGGCAACAGCACCCGCGCAGCCTCGGTCAGTTGCAGGCTACGGCCGCTGCGCACGAACAAGCGACAGGCGAAGTGCTCCTCAAGGGTACGGATATGCCGGCTGACTGCACTCTGGGTGATCGACAACTCTTCGCCCGCACGGGTGAAAGAGCTGTGCCTGGCTGCGGCCTCGAATGCGCGCAGCGCATACAACGGAGGAAGCTGACGGGACATTTCGCACCTATGATCTGGGGGCATGCAAGTGATCTTGGAAATCATACATGCATGAGTAGAACTCATGCCAACGATCGCATTTATCCTTTTGTGCAAAGTTGACCAAAGCCTCAGAATCCTCGCCCTGCCCCACCTCTAAGGAAAAAGGACCCTACCCATGCATGTCGCGCCCACCACTGAACTCAAGGCTTTGCTGCGCCTGGCCGGGCCGCTGATCGCCTCGCAGTTGGCGCACATGCTGATGGTGCTCACCGACACCCTGATGATGGCCCGCATCAGCCCGCAGGCCCTCGCCGGTGGCGGCCTGGGGGCGGCGAGCTATTCGTTCGTGTCGATTTTCTGCCTGGGGGTGATCGCCGCAGTCGGCACCCTGGTGGCGATTCGCAAGGGCGCAGGCGACATTGCCGGCGCCACGCGCCTGGCCCAAGCCGGTATCTGGCTGGCCTGGGGCCTGGCGTTGGGTGCAGCGCTGGTGCTGTGGAACCTGGGGCCGGTGTTGCTGATGTTTGGCCAGCAGCCGGCCAACGTCGATGCCGCCATGCAGTTTCTCACCCTGCTGCCGCTGGCCCTGCCCAGCTACCTGACGTTCATGGCCCTGCGCGGTTTTACCAGTGCCTTGGGCCGCTCGACCCCGGTGATGGTCATCAGCCTGGTCGGCACGGTGCTCAACTACCTGTTCAACCATGCCTTGATCGAGGGCATGTTCGGCCTGCCCAAGCTCGGTTTGATGGGCATCGGCATGGTGACCGCCCTGGTTTCGCTGGGCATGGCCATCGCCCTGGCCTTGTATATCCGCTGGCACTCGTTCTATGCCGCCTATCCGCTGCGCAAGGGCCTGTCGCGGCCGTCGTTGCCAGCACTGCGCGAGCTGTGGCGCCTGGGCCTGCCGATTGGTGGCACGTACATGGTCGAGGTCGGCTTGTTCGCTTTCGCCGCGTTGTGCATGGGCGTGCTGGGCAGTACCGAGCTGGCCGCGCACCAGATTGCCCTGCAGATCGTGTCTACCGCGTTCATGGTTCCGACCGGTTTGTCCTATGCGGTGACCATGCGTGTGGGGCTGTACTTCGGCGCCGGTAATCTGCTTGCCGCGCGCAGTGCCGGGCGGGTGGGCATCGGCTTTGGCGCACTGCTGATGTTCGGCTTTGCTGCGCTGTTCTGGCTGTTGCCGCAAGAGCTGGTGGGGCTGTTCATCAACCGTGATGATCCAGCGTTTGACGGGATCTTCCAGCTGGCGGTGAGCCTGGTGATGGTGGCGGCCTGGTTTGAATTGTTCGATGGCGTGCAGACCATCGCCATGGGTTCGATTCGCGGGCTGAAAGACGCCAAGACCACGTTCCTGATTGGCCTGTGCTGTTACTGGCTGGTAGGTGCGCCGGCGGCCTGGCTGTTTGCCTTTAACCTGGGCGGCGGGGCGGTAGGGATCTGGTGGGGGCTGGCGTTGGGGCTGGCCTGTGCTTCGGTGGCGCTGACGTTTGGTTTCGAGTGGCGGATGAAGCGGTTGATGCGCAAGGCTGGGATTGGCGGTAAGGCGGCGGTTTCGGCTTGATCTTGAGGCCCTCATCGCGGGGCAAGCCCGCTCCCACGTAATGCTCCTACACGTGAGTGCGGGTTTGCGTGGGAGCGGGCTTGCCCCGCGATGAGGCCCGATCAGACAGCACAGATACCCGCTGCTGGCGTGCCTGTCAGATACTCGATCAACTCTCCCACCGGCAACGGCCTGCTGACCAGGAACCCTTGCACCTGATCGCAACCAAAACCGCGCAGTAACGCCATCTGCTCCTCACTCTCGACCCCTTCGGCCACGACCTCCAGGTTGAGGTTATGCGCCAGGTTGATCATCGCGTGCACCAACTTGCGGTTCTCCTCGCGCATTTCCATGCCACCGACAAAGCTGCGATCGACCTTGAGCAGGGTGATCGGCAAGCTGTTGAGGTGGACGAACGAAGAGAACCCAGTGCCGAAGTCATCCAGCGAGAAGCGCACGCCCAGCCGGCCCAGCGCATCCATGGTCTGGCGCACCAGCTCATTGCGGCGCATCACCGCCGTTTCGGTCAGCTCGAACTCCAACCAGCGCGCATCGACGCCATGCTCGATGATCAGCCGGCTCAGGGTCGCCAGCAGCTGGCTGTCCTGGAACTGGCGGAAGCTCAGGTTGACTGCCATGTGCAGTGGTTGCAGACCGTGCTCACGCAGCGCCTGCATGTCACGCAGGGCACGCGAGATGACCCAGTAACCCAACGGCACGATCAGCCCGCTCTGTTCGGCCAACGGCACGAACTCGCTGGGTGCCAGCAAACCGCGCTCCGGGTGATTCCAGCGCACCAGCGCCTCAAGGCCAACGATACGGCCATCGGCAAGATTCAGTCGCGGCTGGTAATGCAGCTCCAGCTCATCGCGGCGCAAGGCGCGGCGCAGCTCGCCCTCAAGGTCGGCAAGGCTGCGGGCGTTGCGGTTGATCCGCTCGTTGAACACATGGAACGTGCAGCCCTGGCTGCTCTTGGCCTGGCGCATGGCGATGTGCGCGTGCCACATCAGCGGGTCGGCGCCCCCTTGGGCGCGGGCGTGGGCCAGGCCCAGGCTGCAGCCAACCAGCAGGCTTTCTCCATCGATCCAATACGGCTCGGCGAGGGCTTCAACGATGCGTTCGGCGATCCACTCGGCGCGATTGGCATCGCGGCGGGTGTCGATCAACAGGGCAAACTCGTCGCTACCCAGGCGGGCCAGCTGGTCGCCGGCATCCAGCTGATGCTTGAGGCGGGTAACCACTTGCAGGATCAGGCGATCTCCGCCCTGGTGGCCCAAGGCGTCGTTGACGTGGCGGAAGTTGTCCAGATCGAGATGACCGAGGGCCACGCCGCGGCCGTCGTTCTCGGCCAGGCGGGTAGTCAGCAGGGCCTGAAAGCCCTGGCGGTTGGCGATACCGGTCAGTGGGTCTTGCTCGGCCAGGCGCTGCAAGGTGGCCACCAATACGCCCCGTTCACGCACATGGCGCAGCGAGCGGCGTAGGGTGTCGCAGGTCAACTGGGCCTGCACCAACCAGTCGCTGACCCCGGCGGGGGGCGCCTCGGGCTCATGCTCCAGCAACAGGATGGTCGGTAGGTCGCAGCGGCCAGGGCTGGGCAGCAAGGCCGGGGTGGCCAGCACCACAGCCTGGCGGTCGTGGGCAAACAGGCTGTCGACGGCCTCCCAGTTCGGCGCGGTCAACAGTACCGCGCTGCCCGCCAGTGGCTTCAAGCAGTCGCGCAAACAGGCGGCCCATTCCGGCTCATCGGCCAACAGCAGCAAACGCAAGGGTTCGACAGGCGTGGACAAGCTGGCTCCTTAGGGCTTGGTCGGTAGTACGGTGAACGCGAAGTATCCTACCTCATGATTGAAAATGATTTTCACTTTAATACATACCCTTCCATGGCCTGCGGTCCGACGTATTTTGTCGTGCATCCTGCGCGAAAGTTGGCTGAGCGGCAAATCCGATTTGCGTGCTCCTCATCGCGGGACAAGCCCGCACCCAGCGGTATCTCACGGGTGGTGTAAGAGAGGACTTGCCCCGCGATGAGGCCACAAAAGTCTGACTCTGGCGTCAGACGGTCGCGCCATAAGCACCACTTGCCTGTTAGAATGCGCGGCTATTTTCTGGCGACCCCCGGTTTCTAGCATGTCCCGACTCAATCCCCGGCAACAGGAAGCCTGTGACTACGTCGGCGGCCCTCTTTTGGTGCTCGCCGGTGCAGGCTCCGGCAAGACCAGCGTGATCACGCGCAAGATCGCCCACCTGATCCAGAACTGCGGCATCCGCGCCCAGTACATCGTCGCGATGACCTTTACCAACAAGGCCGCGCGCGAGATGAAGGAGCGGGTCGGCACCCTGCTGCGCGCCGGAGAAGGCCGTGGGCTGACGGTGTGCACCTTCCACAACCTGGGCCTGAACATCATCCGCAAGGAGCATCAGCACCTGGGCTATAAGCCGGGGTTCTCGATCTTCGACGAGACCGACATCAAGGCGTTGCTGTCGGACATCATGCAAAAGGAATACTCCGGCGACGACGGCATCGACGAGATCAAGAACATGATCGGTGCCTGGAAAAACGACCTGATCATGCCCGCCGAGGCCCTGGAGAACGCGCGCAACCCGCGTGAGCAGACCGCCGCCATCGTCTACACCCACTACCAGCGCACGCTCAAGGCGTTCAACGCGGTGGACTTCGACGACCTGATCCTGCTGCCGGTCAAGCTGTTCCAGGAAAACCCCGAGGTACTCGAGCGCTGGCAGAACAAGGTGCGCTACCTGCTGGTCGACGAATACCAGGACACCAACGCCAGCCAGTACCTGCTGGTGAAGATGCTGATCGGCATGCGCAACCAGTTCACCGTGGTGGGCGACGATGACCAGTCGATCTATGCCTGGCGTGGCGCCCGTCCAGAAAACCTGATGCTGCTCAAGGACGACTACCCGTCCTTGAAAGTGGTGATGCTCGAGCAGAACTACCGCTCCACCAGCCGCATCCTGCGCTGCGCCAACGTGCTGATCGCCAACAACCCGCATGCGTTCGAGAAACAGCTGTGGAGCGAGATGGGCCACGGCGACGAGATCCGCGTGATCCGCTGCAAGAACGAAGAGGCCGAGGCCGAGCGGGTGGCCATGGAAATTCTCACCTTGCACCTGCGCACCGACCGCCCCTACAGCGACTTCGCCATCCTTTACCGGGGCAACTACCAGGCCAAGCTCATCGAGTTGAAGCTGCAGCACCACCAGGTGCCGTATCGCCTGTCGGGCGGTAACAGCTTCTTCGGCCGCCAGGAGGTCAAGGACCTGATGGCCTACCTGCGCCTGTTGGTCAACCCGGATGACGACAACGCCTACCTGCGGGTAATCAACGTACCACGCCGGGAAATCGGCTCGACCACCCTGGAAAAGCTCGGCAACTACTCCACCGAGCGTGGCGTGTCGATGTACGCCGCCAGCGATGAGATGGGCCTGGGCGAGCACCTCGATGCGCGCTACACCGAGCGCTTGCAGCGTTTCAAGCATTGGCTCGATGGGGTCCGCCAAAAGGTGGCACTGGACGACCCGATCGCCGCGCTGCACGAAATGGTCCGCGACATCGACTACGAGAACTGGATCCGCCAGAACACCGCCAGCGACAAAGCCGCGGATTTTCGTATCAGCAACGTCTGGTTCCTCATCGATGCGCTGAAGAACACCCTCGAGAAAGACGAAGAGGGTGACATGACCATCGAAGACGCCATCGGCAAGCTGGTGCTGCGCGACATGCTCGAGCGCCAGCAGGAAGAAGAAGAGAACGCCGAAGGCGTGCAGATGATGACCTTGCACGCCTCCAAGGGCCTGGAATTTCCCTACGTGTTCATCATGGGCATGGAAGAAGAGATCCTCCCGCACCGCTCCAGCATCGAGGCCGACACCATCGAAGAGGAGCGGCGCCTGGCTTACGTGGGCATCACCCGCGCGCGCCAGACCCTGGCCTTCACCTTCGCCGCCAAGCGCAAGCAATACGGCGAAATCATCGACTGCACGCCCAGCCGGTTCCTCGACGAACTGCCGCCGGACGATCTGTCGTGGGAAGGCCTGGATGATGCGCCGGTGGAAGTCAAAGCCGCGCGTGGCAACAACGCATTGGCCGATATACGGGCCATGCTCAAGCGCTAATCACCTTTAAACTTTGCCACAGCACATCGCCGTGGCCATTTTTGCTACATCGAGGAATACACCAGTGGAAGCACTGCAGCAGAAGATTCGCGAAGAAGGCATCGTGCTTTCCGACCAGGTTCTCAAAGTCGACGCGTTTCTCAACCACCAGATCGACCCTGCGCTGATGCAGCTGATCGGTGACGAATTCGCCCGTCTGTATGCAGACAGCGGCGTGACCAAGATCGTCACCATCGAAGCCTCGGGCATCGCCCCGGCGGTGATGACGGGTCTGAAGCTGGGTGTGCCGGTGATCTTCGCCCGCAAGCACCAGTCGCTGACCCTGACCGAGAACCTGCTGACCGCCTCGGTGTATTCCTTCACCAAGCAGACCGAGAACACCGTGGCGATCTCGCCGCGTCACCTCAACAGCAGCGACCGCGTGCTGGTGATCGACGACTTCCTGGCCAACGGCAAGGCATCGCAAGCGCTGATCTCGATCATCAAGCAGGCGGGCGCTACCGTTGCCGGTCTGGGCATCGTCATCGAGAAGTCGTTCCAGGGTGGGCGTGCCGAGCTCGATAGCCAGGGCTATCGCGTTGAGTCGCTGGCTCGGGTGAAATCGCTGGAAGGCGGCGTGGTTAGCTTCATCGAGTAATTCGACTGCCGCGCAGGCATGGTGGGATCCTCATCGAGTGACTCAACTGGCCTCGCGGGCATCGTGAGTACCTCATCGAGTGACTCGACTGGCCTCGCGGGCCTGGTGGGAGCCTCATCGAGTGACTCGACTGGCCTCGCGGGCCTGGTGGGAGCCTCATCGAGTGACTCGA
>NZ_JBICKL010000108.1:0-872 GCF_043104195.1 Pseudomonas sp. xss_2 | reverse complement strand
TGCAGCGCCTGGCGCGCATTCGGCTCCAGGGTGCCTACGGCGACGGACAGATCGAGCATCGTCACCTGCGCTGCCCGGTTCAATTCCTCAAGGCTGGCGCGTGTGCCATTGACCAGCGTGTCGCGCACTTGCTCTGCCGTTCCTTGGACCCAGACGCTGACGACAATCACGCTGTGCGCCAGCTTCGGATCGAGTACCGCCAGGCTCAGCAGCCCGTTCTGGATGATCGGCCGAACCTTGCGCAGGCTGGACTGCGACTGCTGCTGCTGCAGCTCCTCAAGGCTCACGTGCATGCGCTCGCGGGCCTGGGCCATCGCGGCATTGGCGGTGCGCTGCATCTGCCGCAAGTGGGCACTTTGCAGGGCGTAGTACTCGCTGAGCTTCATCTGCACCTGCAACTCGACCAGCTGTACGCCGTTGTACAGCCACTGGCTGGCACAGTTCAGGCGCATCACCGCACGCTGAACCCCAGGGCCTGCCAGCGGGTGCAGGCGTTGGCTGGCCGCGTTGAGTGCGCCTTGCGCGTCGCTGATCGCTTGTTGCAGCGAAGTGCGCAGGCGCAAGCCGGCATCGTCGCTGGCAATGACCTTGCTCAGCGCTGCATAGAGCTTGTCGCTGTCGTTCCACTCGGTGGGATCGGTGATGGAGAAGCTTGGCAGCAAGGCCGCCAGCAACGACTGATCACGCAGGAGCAAGGCGCGATAGGGCGGGCTGTGCGGGTCTTGCAGCCACTTCAGCCAGAGCGCTGCGCTGCTGCCCGCAGCCGGCTGCGCCTCGGGGGTGGCGGTTGGCGCTTCGCTGATGCCGCCGGCCAGGCACAGCGCCATGGTCTTGCAGTAGGCGATGCCAGACTCGCGATCATTGCCGTCATA
>NZ_JBICKL010000107.1:0-869 GCF_043104195.1 Pseudomonas sp. xss_2 | reverse complement strand
TGCAGCGCCTGGCGCGCATTCGGCTCCAGGGTGCCCACGGCGACGCTCAGATCGAGCATCGTCACCTGCGCTGCGCGGTTCAATTCCTCAAGGCTGGCGCGTGTGCCATTGACCAGCGTGTCGCGCACTTGCTCTGCCGTTCCTTGGACCCAGACGCTGACGACAATCACGCTGTGCGCCAGCTTCGGATCGAGTACCGCCAGGCTCAGCAGCCCGTTCTGGATGATCGGCCGAACCTTGCGCAGGCTGGACTGCGACTGCTGCTGCAACTCCTCGAGGCTCACGTGCATGCGCTCGCGGGCCTGGACCATCGCGGCATTGGCGGTGCGCTGCATCTGCCGCAAGTGGGCACTTTGCAGGGCGTAGTACTCGCTGAGCTTCATCTGCACCTGCAACTCGACCAGCTGTACGCCGTTGTACAACCACTGGCTGGCACAGTTCAGGCGCATCACCGCACGCTGAACCCCGGGGCCTGCCAGCGGGTGCAGGCGTTGGCTGGCCGCGTTGAGTGCGCCTTGCGTGTCGCTGATCGCTTGTTGCAGCGAAGTGCGCAGGCGCAAGCCGGCATCGTCGCTGGCAATGACCTTGCTCAGCGCCGCATAGAGCTTGTCGCTGTCGTTCCACTCGGTGGGATCGGTGATGGAGAAGCTTGGCAGCAAGGCCGCCAGCAACGACTGATCACGCAGGAGCAAGGCGCGATAGGGCGGGCTGTGCGGGTCTTGCAGCCACTTCAGCCAGAGCGCTGCGCTGCTGCCCGCAGCCGGCTGCGCCTCGCGGTTGGCGGTTGGCGCTTCGCTGATGCCGCCGGCCAGGCACAGCGCCATGGTCTTGCAGTAGGCGATGCCAGATTCGCGATCATTGCCGTCATA
>NZ_JBICKL010000106.1:0-30023 GCF_043104195.1 Pseudomonas sp. xss_2 | reverse complement strand
AAGTCACCAATGTTGGCAATGACCGAACACAGTTGAGCAATATGGCGAACCAGGCACGCGAAGAGATCGGTGCTGAGTCGCTGACAGTGGTCGCCGACCGAGGCTATTACAAAGGTCCGGAGATCCTTGCTTGCGAGCAGGCCGGGATCACCACTTTTGTCCCGAAGCCGCTGACATCAAGCAGCAAAGCGGAAGGCCGATTCGGCAAGTAGGACTTCTTCTACATCGCTGCATCGGATGAATACCGATGCCCTGCGGATCAACTACTGACCCGCAGGCATTCTTCGGTGGAAGACGGCATGTTGCTGCACTCCTACTGGTTCTCTGGCTGCCAAAGTTGCGCCATGCAGAAGCAGTGTACGACGGGTAAGGAACGCCGGTTGAAGCGCTGGGAGCATGAAACGGTAGTCGAAGCCGTGCAGATCCGATTGGAACATGACCCAGGAAAGATGAAAGTTCGCCGGCAAACGGTGGAGCATCCCTTCGGAACGCTCAAATACTGGATGGGAAGCACTCACTTCCTGACCAAAACCCTACCGAGGGTAAGCACCGAGATGAGCCTTCACGTGCTTGCTTACAATCTCAAACGAATGATGAGCATCTTCGGCATCGCTGGGCTGATTGAAGCGATCAGGACTTGAGGCCAAGCATTTTTTGCGTCCGTATACGGCTATTCGGGCCGCTGCCGCGGCCCAAATAGCGCGGGCCGCGTCCGGTGCCCGACTGAGGTAGATCAGTACTTAGATCTGCTGAATTGACAGGGTGCCCCAGCTTCTTTCGCTACTCGATGTACTTACTTGCGTTTTCACACAGCCTGGGTCGACAACGGACAGTCAAAGGTATTTTTTGAAAGTCGCAGCCGTGATTGCCACCATCCATCCAAGTACCGCAGCGCATGGCAGTAGAACCCAAACGGGATTCATCGATAAGGGAAGAGAGAGGTAGATCACCCAAGGGCTTACCATCAGCGGCAGCAGCGTCCGCTTCGCTCGATGGTACACGAAGCTGCTCTCCCGTCCCGCCCCGAACTTGCGCAGGTCGCGATGCATTAAGCCATCAACCGCGCCGGTGATCACGGCAAGCATGAACAGTGGGGTGGCCAAGGTGAGAACGACCAGTCGCACGACGAAAGTAAAGACCGTAAACAAGGCCGCCAGCAGGTAGTCCTGCATCACAGCGTAGACTTGTGCGAGCTGCCCCTGCAATGACGTCTCACGACTGAGCAGCTTCAGCTGTGCATCGGATGTCCCCCATCCAGAGCGCACAACGACCCAGTCGTTGAGATGTTCGAGTACCTTGAAAGTCGCTTGAGCGGGTTCTTGCACGAGCAATGAATGCTTGAAGTGATTACTAAGCCAGCCGAGCTCACTCAGCCACATGGCATGGCTGTGATGCCAGCCCTGCTCGGGCCAGAACCAGAGCATGCCCACGAACTCCAGCATGATGGAGAAGATCAGCGAGGCAATCAGCAGTCCAAGTAGCCGCAGACACAATTCGAGAATGCCGAAGATGAGCCCCGGATTTCGCTGTTGGGGCGGTGGACTGACTGGGGTAGTAGGCATAGGGGCTCCACAGTCCTCGGTTGCTCACGGTGCCCTTACGGGTTGTGCCTGCGCCCCGGTGCAGGCATTTCGGGGTTGAAATCGACCGTTGGCGCTCCGCCGGCGCTGCTCCACCAAGTCCCTGCATTGGCGTTGTAGGACTCGCGCATGCGTGCAGCCAGAGTCTGCAGATCCGCCGGCATCGCATCGTCGCTAGCCGGCTTCGGTAGCGCCATCCGGACCTTCCACAGCTGTCCGCCTTCCTGGAACGAGAACATCTGGCCTTTGGGCAAGGCGATGATGTGCGCCGGTTCGATCAGCGGCACGGCGGTGGTGGTGATCCGGTCCTGCGAGGAGGAGGTGAAGTCGGTCCGGGCGTCGGGATCGGCGGTGTCCGTCGCGCCGGAGACCAAGGTGCGGGTCTGCACGTTGACCTTGGGCAGCTGATTGGTCAGCAGTTCGGCAGTCGCGGTTTCCCGTACGCGCAGCATCTGCAGGGTGTTGAAATTGCCGATGACCTGACCGGCCTTGGCCCGGCTGCCGATGCGTGCCTCGATGTCGCTCAAGGTCTGGGTGTAGGCGGTGACCTGGATACCCGCACCGCCGCCCTTGTTGATCAGCGGGATGAACTCGTCGCCCATCAGCTCGTTGAACTCGTCAGCGTGCAGGTTGATGGGCACCTTGTCGGTCGCGCTGGAGGAATTCGGGAGACCGTGGTCGATGCCGTGCTTGTAGATGTGCCCGGCGACGGAGACCAGGTCGGCAAACATCGAATTGCCGACCGCTGCGGCGACCTCGGCATCGGACAGCGCATCCAGGCCAACGTAGACGATGCCGCGTTTACGGATGACCTGCAGCCAGTCGAAGATCGGACGTGGATCATCCAGATCGGCATAGTTGGGGGCCAGCAACTGGGCCGTCTTGCCACTGGTGAGCTTTTCCAGCAACGGCAGCAGTGAGGCTACGATCTTGTCGAAGTAGGTGCGGTCGTAACGCACTGCCGAGCGCAGGCCATCCATGACCGGGTCGAAGAGGCGTTTGGCGGTCAGGTACTGCTCGATGGCGACCACGCGTTTCTCGCGGCCGATCATGTGTCGTGGCACGTTTTTCTCGTTGAGCCGAGCCTCGAGATCAACGATGGTCTCCCAGGCCTGTGGATCATGACGGGCAAAGAAGTGCTGGGCGTACTCGATGAACAGCGCATCGATGTTCACCACATGGTGCTGGATCTGCAGGTAGTCCGGGCGCCGGCCCAGCTCGATCAGGGCCCTGGCGATGATGTTGACGAAGCGCCAGGCGAACTCACGAAACGCCGCCGAGTTGCCTTCACCGCTCAACTGCCCAGCGATACGGGTGGCGACTTCCGAGATACGACCAAAGCGGCCGATGGCGTTGTAGCGTGCGGAAATCTCAGGCCAGCCCAGGTGGAAGACGTAGAACTCGTGCTCACGGCCGGCGCGTCGTGCTTCCACGTACATGCGCTTGAGCAGGTCGGCATCGCCTTTGGGGTCGAAGACGATCACCACTTCCTGGCTCGGCCGGTGGATGTCCTGGGTGATGTAGACCTCGGCCAAGCGCGTCTTGCCGACCCGGGTAGTTCCCAGCACCAGGGTATGGCCAACACGCTCGCCCAGTGGCAAGGAGGCCTCCTGCTCGTTGGGCTCGACGCCGTGCAGTAGCGGTGAGCCACCCACGGGCGGTAGCGGTCGTACCGGGTTGAGTGGGCTGTCCCAGGCGGTGACCCGGGGCAGGAGGGAGAGCCCTGGTGGCGCCTTTTCCAGAAGGTGCTCCAGGCGCCGAGCCCACTGGTAGGCGGCCGACTGATTGACATAGCGGGCGAGCGCGGGGTCCTGCGCCTCCAGTAAACGCTGGGTGTGCCGGCGGCTCCAGCGAAAGCCACGGCCCATGAACAGGCGCTTGCTGCTGACCGGGATTTGTTGGCTGGTCAGTGAATAGCGTGGGAGGCGGCGAATGTTGCGCCGATAACGCAGGACAATGCGGGCCTCGTTGAGGCGCTTGAGGCCGAACGCGGTGTAGGCCAGGGCCATGCCGGCGCCGATCTCCGGCGATAGGGCTACCGCCCAGGGCGAATGCAGACACAGCGCGCCAGCACCGGCGCAGATGCCCACGGTGTACAGCTCCACTGCCGGGCGCAGTAGGGATTCCATCGCATGATCACCCATGGTGCTCCCTCACTGTTCCATGCCGGTCGGTGTGATCAGTACCGGGTAGTGTTCCAGCGCCAGCCGCTCGGCGATGTCGTCGCCGCTCACCGGCCAAATGGCCAACCCAGGCGCTATCGCCTGGATGCCCTGCAGCGCTGCCGCATCCGCGACCTCAACGGCCAGGCCGTGGGCGCCCAACCGCTTCAGCGCTGGAGCGTGCTGCGCCAGCCACGCCAATGAGGCGGCGTCCGCGCCAACCAGGAACAGCGGGGCCATGCCTGGCAGGTCTAGGGCTCTGCGTGGCACCTCCCCTGGCGAGAGGCGCGCGCTGCGCACCGGCAGCACCCAGTTCAGGGTGCGTGGGTCGGGTTGTTCGACCGGCGCGGCCGATTCGGTGGCCATGGCAGGGGGCGTTGGCACAAGCCATACCCCGGCGGCCAACGACCCCATCAGCCCGCAGATCAGTGCGCCCTGGCGAACGTCAATCATGAGCGTGGTCCTCCACGGCTGGACGTGGCGGCTTTAAGGCGTTGCCAGCGCTGGCGGAACTGCGTGCGGTAGCGCACCGCCGGGGCCCCTCCCGCAGGCCGGTGATAGCGGCCGGCGGCAATGACCCAATCACCGGCGTCGGCGTAGTGCGCGCGCAACAGGTCGGCGGTGACGACGAGGTTGGCGCGCGGATCGAGGGCATCGCAGGCGGTGGGATAACGCTCCGGGTGATAACCCAGGTTGGTTTGCCCCAGGCCGACATCGATGCGCTTAGGGTCATGCCTGTTGAGCGCCACGATGAGAGCGCTGCAGGCCTGGTCGCGGGTGGCGAAACGCTGTGGCGTGCCGGCCACATTCAAGGTCCATGGCCAGGGGATAAGCTGCCCACGCAGCAACGTTCCGCTCTCCTGCTGGGCAATGGCGAACAACACCGAGGCTGGGATGCCGGCCTGGGCGGCGGCCAATTGGTACGCCGGCGGAGGCAGGCCGCCTGCTTGGGCCGCAGTCACTCCCATCAGGGTCAGGGCGAGGGTGAATCGACGCGCTGCCATTTCCCTTCCACCTGTTGAAAGCGCGCGGGCAGGGGGCGGCTGGCGCCGAGGGCGAACCAGCGGCCGTGGTCGTGATTGAGGGTGACCTGGCCGTTGCCAACCTGGGCAGGGGTAATGCCCACATTGCGCGCCCATTGGCGAATGCGCGTATCGTCACCCTGGCTGCCCACCAGGTAGACGTCCAGATGAGCGCCCGTGCTCAACCATTGGCGGAGGCTGGCCTCGCAGGTCGCGCACGGGTCCTCTACAAAGACGGCATAGCGCGCGTTGCTCGACGGGGGGACTGCCTCGCTCATTCCCTGTACCGGCAGCAGGCCCGGGAACAACCGCACCCAGGCAGCGGTATAGGCTTTTTGATAGGCCAGTTCGCGCTCGGCACGTTTGGCTTCGAGGCGCACCTGTAGCTCGGCGTAGCGCTGGCGCTCCTGATCCGAATCGGCTTCCACGCCCAGGGTGGTCAGCGGGTCGAGTTGCGGTGACCAGTACTGGCGGGGTCCGCTCTGCAGGCGCTCGAACTTGGCCCATTCGTCATCGGTCAGCCCCCAGGCCTTGGCCTGGGCTGCGGATCGCGCTTGCTGCAGCGCGGCCTGCTCGCTGGACTGCTGCTGCGATTCGACCGTGGCTGGGGCACTCCATCCCGGTCCCGATACCAGGCAGATGGGGAATAGGAGCAGTGAGAGAGTGATGAATCGGGCCATATGCACCTCATCACGGCAGGGGCAGTGAACGTTCGCCGAGCCCAGGCACCTGGAACACGGCCTGGTTTCGACGAATGGCCTTGAGCTGCCAGTCGTTCAGGCTGTCACCGGGCTGGAGCAGGTGGACGGTCGACAGGTCGTGCGCGCCGGCCGGCAGGGCCGAGACCAACCGGACGTCGCCGCGAGTCTCGACACCCAGCAGCGTGAACGGTGGCGTCGGGGCTTGGGTTTTGCTGAGCTGCTTGGTGGGCGCTGCAGGCTGGGACTGTATGGATGACGCAGTCGGTCGAGCCTCCAGGAGGCGCACAGCGGTTTCGGCGCTGTCCAGTCGTTGCTCCAGCGCTGCCAGATCGGATTTGCTCGGACCCAGCGGCACCGCGTCAATGGCCTTGATTGAAGCGCTCACCTCGTCCAACTGTTTGCTCTGTGTCGCGAAGTTCGCGTCCTGCAGGCGCTGGTGCTCGCCCAGCGCTTTCACTTGCGGCGAGAGCGCCGCGATAGTGGTGCCGAGTGTATCGAGATCCCGCCGCAGCGCCGGTACGGGATCGGCTGGCGCATTATCAGCGGCGACCAGGAGCGCGGTCAGTTGTTGCTGGTGGTTGTAGGTCACGGCGGCCAGTACGGCGGCGCCGAGGCACAGGGCCCCGAGCACCAGGGCCTGAAACTGATGGACCTTCATGGCGCGATCTCCAGAGGCGGGTGAGGTGGGGTGGGCATCGGTGCGCGAAGGGCGTAGCACACGCTGCGTTGGACCGGGTCGATAACCAGCCGCCAGGCCGGGCCGCCAAGGATGGTCAAGGCGTCAAGCAGCGCCATCGGCCCGAGTTGGTGCTGTACCGCCGGCAGGGGACGGCTGAACAAGGTGGTGACCTCGGCGCGGTTGGCGCAGAGCGAGTAGCCCGAGCGCTGCAACACGTGGTGCAGGGCATCACCGACCGTCGCGTGCAGCGCCGGTGAAATCTGTACGGTGATGAGCTGGAACAATGGCTGGCGTTGCTCCAGCGTCGGCTGCGTGCTGATCAGGGTGTAGCGGTCCTGGCGGACCCACGCCGGTGACGCTGACAACGGCTTGGAGAGGGTAGCCGGAGCCGGTACGGCCTTGGCTGGCGCCATCGGTGGGGTGATGGCAGGCGACGTGTTGCAGCCCGCCAGCGCGAGCATCAGGACAAGGTAAGGAAGTGCGGGCGTGTGCATGAGCAGGTCTCGACAGAAGTTGCCGACACCTTGGCAACGCGCGCGAGGCGCACCCACTGAAAAACCGAAGTTGCCCGGCCGGTTTATCGGACCCAAGGCATAAAAAAGGCGCCCTCAAGGGCGCCTTGGATTAATCGTCAGCAAAAACCGGCAGGCCTGCCAGCGGGGCTGCATCGGGATCGAACACCAGAAAGCGCGTGTCGGCCTGGCCGGCCAGTAGCAACAGGGTCATCAACACCGGTGGTACCTGTTCATCCAGCAGACGCGTGCAGACCTCCGCCGCTGAGCAACCTAAGCCCTCTACATGAACGCTGCGGTGCCAGGGTGTCGAGTACAGCTTGCAGCCGACGCAACGGTTGCTGACCAACTGGAAGCATTCAAAGAAGCCGGCCGGTCGTTCGCTGTGGGCAAGCTGCTCAAGGTAGGCGTACTCGTCGGCCGGTAGGTGCGATGAGCTGATCTCCCAGCTGCGGCTGTAGTGGCCGGTGGCAAAGGACAGCTGCTGCATCAGGTGCTTCGCCGCTTCCAAGCTGGGAAGGTCGCCAACGTGTACCGAGCCAGTCAACCGCTCGGCGGTGACTTGGTACAGCACGGTGGTGACCACGCCGTCAGCGGGCAATTGCATGCGAAGGAAACCCGAGACATCCTGGCCTTCCGTGATGACCGCGCAGTCGTCATCGAACACGCACGCCTGGCAGCTGATGTGATCGTCGTCCAAGTCCAGTTGGGCGGTGTGCAGGGGACGGTAGCAGGGTGGACAATGGTCGTCGTAGTGGATCTGGACCACACGTTCGCAGGAGAACGCATGGAAGCCGCGGGCAAAGGGGTTAGGGGTTGAGGTGAGCATGGTGGCGCTCCAGAAAAGGAAAGCCACCCCATGCAGGCGGTGGCGGGACAGGGAGGATCAGATCCAGCCGTATTCGACTAGGGACAGCGGCTGACCTTCGCCAACGATGATGTGGTCCAGAACGCGGACCTCGACCAGCGCCAAGACTTCGGTCAGGCGGGTTGTCAGCACGCGGTCGGCGCCGCTGGGCTCAGGGCAGCCAGAGGGATGGTTGTGGCCCAGCCTTACCCGTTTTGTAAGGTAATGAAATTACTTGTTTTTCTTAAATGAAACCACCCACTGGTGCCGGGGAGTGGGGTAGGTCCGAAATGCTTGATTGTGATCGTCACGCCCGATCACTGGTACGCTCCTCGAGTCCCCTTGAAGCACGGCATCGCACTTTATTCCTTTCGTCCCATGCTTCAAGCTCCTCAAGCGGATAAAGGACAGCCTTGCCGATCTTCACGTAAGATGGCCCGATTTTTTGAGTGCGCCAATTTCGGAGAGTTCCTGGAGAGATGCCTCCGCGATAGCGTTCGGTCACCTCCTCTGGAGTGAGGAATTTGGATTCGGACATACTGCCTCCTGCGATGGCTTACTGTCAGCGCTAGCCACGCTGCCGATGAAGTATTTTTTCGTCGCGAGGGCCTGTAGGCGGACCATCACTCACCGTCACGGTCGAGCCTGCCGGCTTCTCACGCCTCACGCTGCTACACAAAAATCGTTGCACTACGGGCGCCAAAGCGGGAAGCGTTGTTTAACGATCGTAGGGAGAACGGCTAGCGCCGGATAGAGATCGGAGGGTGCAGTAGGCGGTAATCGGCAAGGGTCATTCTGAGCCGCGATGCTGTCGGCGTATCGCAAGAGTTTTCTTTCACTCACGGCTTGAATCGGAGTTGGTTAGAGCCTATTTCGGGTGAGTTGAAAGAGATGCTCTACAGCCAGAGCCCCTCACGTAAGCGTTAACGTCAATCAACGCACGGAACGGTAATTTTGCCGGGTCTGTGCGTGTGCATTCCGCAGCCACAGGTCCCGTGGGCAAAGGAGTGCACATGACAATTCTACCCACCCGACAAATCGCGAGCTTGGCCTTGTCAGGGGCCGATGAACTCGCCCAGCTGTCTATCGCGGAAGCGGCGAAGCGGGGCGCGTCTATTTGCGTTGCTGTGGTCGACGTAGCCGGCCATCTGATGGCTTTTCGACGGATGGACGAAGCTGGCCTCGTCTCGATCGATGTCGCAATCGGCAAGGCGCGCACCGCTGCCTTCCTGAAGAAACCAGCAAGCGTTTTCGAGCAGATGATTGATGCCGGCAAGCCATCGATGCTTTCCGTCCCAGGAGCGGTGCCGCTCGCCGGGGGACAACCTGTGCAATTTGAAGGTGCGATTGTTGGCGCCATCGGGATCAGCGGTTCCACCGGCGATGGCGATGACGCAATTGCTCAGGCTGTGACCTCGGCTTTTGGGAGGACTTCAGCATGAGCAGAGAACAAGGAATATTGCTGGGTAAGCGCGTCTTGATCCTGGGTGGCAGTTCGGGCTTTGGATTTGGGATCGCACACCTTGCCCATGCGCAGGGAGCAAATCTCATTCTTGTGGGCCGGGATGGCGGCAAGGCTGAACAGGCAGCTAAGAGCATTCGCGACTCAGGCGGCGAAGTCATCAGTCGCGGGTTGGATGCCACGGACAGCGCAGCTTTGCGATCCTTGCTTGAGGAAATCGGCCCGATCGATCATGCGGTGTCGATGATCGGAGGGGCTATGGGCGGCGGCTTTCTGCAAGCCGAACTGGAAACAATTCGCGGCGCGATCGAAGACAAGTTTTTCGCGAATTTGCAAATTGCACGGACGCTCGCCCCCTATTTGGTCGAAGGTGGCAGCCTCACGCTTACGGGTGGGGCCGGCGGGCGACCAGACAACGCATCGGGGGCGATCGTTGGCAATGAGGCAATATCGACCCTCGTTCGTGGCCTCGCGGTCGAGCTAGCCCCCAAGGTGCGGGCAAACGCGGTCGCTCCGACTTGGACGCCGACGCCGCTCTGGCGTGATGTGACGGCTGCCGACGTGGAAGCCACGAAGGCACATTTTTTGCAACTCATTCCGCTCGGACGCACGGCAGAGATCGAGGAAGTCGCCTCGACCTACATCTTTCTAATGCAATGCGGATTTATCACCGGACAGACCATTACGGTCGACGGCGGTCTGAGCCTTACATCCTAACTTTGGTATCTGGAGAACGATAGGATGGTTGATACGATCAATCTTGACTGGAATGGCCAGGTTCCCGCCATTGAGCTTCTGAACGGGGTCGTAATGCCGCGTATCGGGCTCGGGACATGGCCGATGGACGATGGTGAGGCGACCATCGCTGTCGCCAGCGCGCTCGGCTTGGGCTATCGCCTGATCGATACAGCAGAAAATTATGAAAATGAGGCAGGCGTTGGCGCCGGCATTCGGCATTCGGGTGTCAAGCGCGAGGAAATTTTCCTCACCACCAAGTTCAATCGTAAATGGCATCGCGTGGAAGGCGTCAGGCAAGCATGCGAAGCCAGCCTCGAACGGCTCCAGACGGACTACATCGACTTGTTGCTTATCCACTGGCCCAATCCTGACCAGGATCGGTATGTAGAGGCGTTTGATGGATTAACGCGATTGCTCGACGCAGGCATGGTCCGCGCGATCGGCACGTCCAATTTTAAGCCAGCCCATCTGGAGCGCCTTTTTGCTGCGGGCTTCGTTCCGCACGTCAATCAGATCCAACTTGACCCGACCCATCGGCGCGACGATATCGTCGCGATCCATGAAGCTAGGGGGATCGTTACGGAAAGCTGGAGCCCGCTTGACCGGGGAGACAGGCTGTTTACCGACTCTGCCGTCGCGGATATTGCCCAACGGCTGGGGCGCTCGCCTGCGCAGGTCGTACTGCGCTGGCATGTCCAGTCGGGCTATGTTCCTGTTCCCAAGTCAAGCGATCCAGGGCGGCAGTCGAGCAATCTTGCGGTCTTCGATTTCATGTTAAACGACGACGACATGGCCCGATTGAATGACCTCGATCGCCCGGACCCGGACATGATCGACGCCGATGTCTTCGGCCATTGATCATTCGAAAAGGCGTAAGATCCGCAAAGGAAATGTCCTGATCGGGATGGAGCATGTCCGCTTTGGTCAGGACCTTTTCTCTAGTTTAGATGACGGGCACCTTATGCTTTTCGCTGCTGCCGGCGCTGCCCGGTCAAACCTTGGTAAGATCGGGGGCTTCGTCAACGATCCCGTCCCCTGTATGTCGTCCATCTTGCGCCGCACGACGTCAGTCGGGATCGCGCGGACAGGCAGACCGGCCTTGTGGGGATTGTCCTATCAGCATTGTGCGCATTTGCAGAGGAGCGGATTCAAGGCCGGTCAGTCCAATACATCGATTTTCAGAGCGGCGGGCGAGGCAGGGGCGAGGGCATTGCAGGGCAACGCCGCCTCGGCCGTCTGCGATACCTCGGCGACGACAGCGTTGGGACCATGTGTCTCGATATCCATCGACGAGCTTTTTCGCCAACCACCGTGTAGATAAAGGATCGATGCCATGGCGAGGGTGGAAACCATGGCGACGGGGAAGCTGATCCACAGGGCGTCGCTTCCGAGCCAGTCGTGCAGTCCCAGAGCGACACCGAGGCGCACCGGGTACATCGACACGAACAGGATAATCAGCGGCCAGATCACCTGACCATTGGCGCGTACCGTGCCGAACAGAACCATCGACACGCCGAAGGCGACAAAGCCCCAGGTCGCTATCCTGCCGATGTGCTGGCCGATCGGAATGGCAGGGCTGTCAGAGCCTAAGAAGATTTCCATGGCCTGGCGGTCGGCGAGCAGCAGCACCAGAACAAGGGCTCCGGTCATCAGTACCGCATAGACCGCACCTGTGCGTGTGATCCGGCTGACCCGATCCCAGAGGTTTGCGCCGATGTTCTGTGCGACCATTGCGCTGACGGCGGCGCCCAGCGCCATCGCCGGCATCTGGACATAGGTCCACAATTGCTGGGTCGCGCCAAAGGCGGCCGTCGTATCGACGCCCTCGCGATTAACCAGCCGCATCATCGTCAGCATTGAACTCGATACGACGATCATCTGGATGCCCATCGGCAAACCTTTGACGAAGATGAGGCGTAGGATTTTCAGATCCGGCAAAAGGTCGCGTAGTTCATCGCCGCGAAGGCGGAGCGGCAGATTCCGCCGGTAAATGTAGATTAGCATCGCGATGAGGCTGACGTAGTTGGCGATCGCCGTTGCCAGGGCCGATCCGGCAATACCAAGGGCGGGCAGCGGTCCTGACCCAAGAATAAGCAGAGGGTTGAGGATGACATCGAGCGTTACGGCGAGTGCCATGAACATGAGCGGTGTGATCGCATCTCCGCTGCCGCGCAGCGTCATCATGAGGATGGTCTGCATCAGGATCGCCGGCATGGCCAAGAACGTCACCTGAAGGTAGGCGCGGGCGAGCGGCTCGATCTCGGCCTGCGTCCCCAGCAGGGCGAGAACGTCAGGCGCGATGAACCAGCCGATGATCGCCACGACAATGCTGAGCGGGACGAATGCGCCGACCGTCGTACCCGTCACCACGCGGGCCATCGCGATATCGTGGCGGCCGAATGACTGGCCGACAAGAATGGTGGCGGCCATGCCGAAGCCGAACACGAATGCCGTCAGCAGGAACATGACAAGATTGCCATTGGTCGTTGCCGCGAGCGCATCAGTGCCGAGCAGCCGACCCACCCAGACAGCATCGATCGATCCATTCGCCGATTGCAGGACCGAAGAGCCAAGCGTGGGAAGCGCGAAGAAAAGCAGGGCTTGGCTGATCGGCGCTTTGGTCAAGTCGGTGGCCGTGGCGACCTGCTTCTCTGCGAAATCCTCCATGCCGTCTCCTTATTGTGGCGGCTTCACCTCAACCGGTGCCCGCCGTTGGCGTCCTGCGTTTCCGCGACCTGCCTCTGTCGAAGACGGATCGCAGGGGTATTGATCAATCACGGCAGCGCATAGGCGATGACGTAGTCGCCGCGTATATCGGAATCGCGTGCGCCGCCGGCGGAAATCAGAATGTACTGCTTGCCGTTATCGGGCGAGACATAGCTGATCGGTGTGCCTTGACTGCCGACGGGCAGGCGGGCTTTCCATATCTCCTTGCCCGTCTTCTGATCGAAGGCGCGCAGATAGAAATCCTGCGTCGCGGCAAAGAAGACGAGGCCGCCCTTTGTCGCCAGCGAACCGCCAATGGTCGGCATCCCAATCGGCATCGGAAGGCGCATGCGGATGCCAAAGAGCACCGTATCCTCGACCGTCCCGAGCGGCACCTGCCAGGCGATCTTCTGTGTTTTCATGTCGACTGCCGTCAGCGATCCGAAAGGCGGCTCCTGGCAGGGAATGCCCAGCGGCGAGAAGAAGCGGTCCTTCATCACGGAATAGGGCGTGCCTTTGAGGGGGACGGCGCCCATGCCCGCATTGACCGACTCATTGCCGTTCGATGCTGCTGCGTCTTTCGCCTGGGGTGTCATATGCACCCAGAGACCAAGACGCATGTCATTGGCGAAAAGCGCCGAGGAGCTGGGGTTGAAGGACAGCCCGCCCCAGTTCATGCCCCCGAGCGATCCGGGGAAACTGAGCGAATAATCTTCCCCTGGTGAGGTGAAGAGTCCGTCATAGCGCATGCCCCGGAAAATCACCCGGCAAGCCAGTTGATCGAATGGAGTCATGCCCCACATGTCGCGCTCGCTGAGAACTTCAGCGCCGATCTGCGGCATGCCGGTCGAAAGTGGCTGCGTCTGTGGGTAGCGCTCACCCTGGATCGGCCCGGCCTTGACCGGGATGTTGGATACTTCCGTAAGCGGCTGGCCGGTCAGGCGGTCGAGCACGAAGAGCTGTCCCATCTTTGTGCCGATCACAAGAGCGGGAACCTTTGATCCGTCAGGCTTTGTGAAGTCGAACAAGGTCGGCTGCATCGGCACGTCATAGTCCCAAAGATCGTGATGGACTGTCTGAAAGTGCCACTTCTCGTTGCCCGTCGTTGCATCGAGTGCGAGGACCGAGGCGCCGTATTCCTCATCGAGCTTGGTGCGCGGCACGCCCCACAGGTCGATGGCGGCGCTCCCCACCGGCATGAAGACGGTGTTGGATGCGACGTCATAGGTCATCGGAGCCCAGACATTCGGCGTCGAGCGCGTGAAGGTCTTGCCCTCGACGGGTGCCTGGCGATCTTCTGGATTGCCGGGATCGAAAGCCCATCGCATCTTTCCCGTGATGACATCAAAGCCCCGAACCACGCCGCCCGGCATATCGAGTGCGACATTGTCGGCGACGCGGCCACCGACAACGACAGTCGTGCCGGCGAGGGCAGGAGGGGAGGTCATTTCGTAGAGCGGGCTTGGCGCATCGCCGAGGCCGGTCTTGAGGTCAACCTCACCCTTGGTCCCGAAATCTTCGCAGAGCTTGCCGGTGTCGGCGTCGAGCGCGACCAGCACCGCATCGATCGTGTTCATGAAAATGCGGCGCTGGCAGGCAGCGCCTTGCGGCGGTGTGATCGCGCTGACGGGGGTACTATTCGGCGCGGTCGGCTGGACAATCGGCTTCGCCGCATCGAAATATGCCAACCCGCGGCATCGCACCCATGTCTTGTTGTCGGTCGGGAACGCGTGCCGCCAGTTCTCCTTGCCGGTCGCTGCGTTGACCGAGATGACCGTGTTGTGCGGCGTGCAGAGGAAGAGCGTGTTGCCGATCTGGAGCGGGGTCTGCTGATCCTCCGCGCCACCACCGCCCGGGCTGTCCGGAACGTCGCCGGTGCGGAATGTCCAGGCGACCTTCAGATCCCGGACGTTGGAAGTGTTGATCTGGTCCTGCGCACCGAAACGGTGGGCTAGGCTGTTGCCGGCATAGTTCGACCAATCCTCGCCTGGGATGGAGGCGTCCGCCCGGTCGCCAACACTCACGCCGGATATGCCGTGAGGGGTGAACATGCCCAAGAACCAGCCGATATTGACCAAGAGCAGCACCGCGAAAATGCCGGCTGCCAGCTTGCCGTCGCCTGGTTTGCCTTCGGCTCGGCGCAACAGCGGGAGGAAGATCACCAGAACCATGGCGGCCATGGTGAAGGTTAGGATGCGCGCTTCGAGCGCCCAGAAATCCAGTCCCGCTTCCCACAATGACTAGAGAACGGTCGCGACGACGGCAATCCCGTAGATCCAGACAGCTCGGCTGCGGCCGCGGGCGATCTCGACACCCGATGCCAGCACGGCAAGCCCCATGAGCAGATAATACCAGCTGCCGCCCCGGCCGATCAGCATGCCGCCGCCGATGAGGAAATAGAGCCCCACCAGCGCAAACAGCAGGCCGAGCACGATAAGCACCCATCGCGCGCCCCTGGATATTCCGTCTGTGTTATTCTCCATCGTGCGCCTTCATGGTTGCTTGGGATTGATCAAAATTCGGGGTTTCCGCCGGCCTCTCGCTTGTCAACGAAGCTGATCCAAAATGCCAAAGCAGGAACGCGATCGCGGCGGGGATCAGTATCCCAAGCGCCAGCGGCAGGGCGCTTGAAGAAATCGCTGCGGCCACGATCGCCGAGCATACGAAGGCGACGCCGAACTGCATCGCCCCCACGAGGGCAGAACCCACGCCCGACTGCCCGCGTGCTGCCTCCATGGCGATCGAAGTTCCGTTCGCGCTCAGCAAGCCCACCATGGCGATCGAGAACCAGAGTGGAATGATCAGGACCAGGAGCTGATGCGTGCCCGAAACCAGCAGCAGCACGAAACTGATCGCCACGAACAGCGGCAGCACGGCGCTGACCACCGTCTTGACCTCCAGCTTCACAAGCAGCCGATTGTTGACGAATGAAGCGACGACAAGGCCGAGCGCGACAAAGCCGAAGGCAAGGCCATATTCGATCTTGCCGAGGCCGAGCACGCCCTGGAATACGCTCGCGGAGGCGGTGATGAAGGAGAACATCGCGGCCTGGACGAAAGAGCTGACCAACGCCGGAACAACGAACGGTCTGGAAGTGAGCAGCTTCCAGTAATCGCTGAACACGTCGAGGAACGGCGTCCTCAGCCGTTTCGAAACCGGAAGGGTCTCAGGAAGGAGCGTGAGTGCCAGCACAAGTGCGAGCGCGCCGATTGCCAGCATCGTGACGAAGACTGCCTTCCAGCCGAATTGCGTCACCAGGATGCCGCCCAGCAGTGGCGAGACGACCGGGCCAAGCGTCATCAGCATGACCAGGAGCGTCATGGTCCGCGCCGCGGCAGTGCCTTCGTAGAGGTCGGTGACAACGGCCCGGCCGACCACCATGCCGCCGCACGCGCCGAGCGCCTGGATAAAACGCAGACCGATGAACATCGACGTCGAGCGGGTGAAGAGCAGCAACACCGTCGCCAGGCAGAACAGCGCTGCACCGGCCAGGAGCGGCCCCTTACGGCCGAACCGGTCGATCAGGGGGCCGAACAGTAACTGACCCATGCACAGCCCGAGGAAGAACACCGACAGCGACAATTCGAGCGCTCCGTCAGGAGCGCTCAGATAAGTCTGGATATCGCCGAAGGCCGATAGATACATGTCGGTGGCCAGCGGCGGGAAGATAGACAGAACGGCCAGCACCACGACAATAGTCAGCGTGTTCGATGTTGATTGTGGCGTGGCTTTGTTCACTTACCTGCTCCCCTGGCGTCTCCGTTTCAGTTCGTGCGACGGAGCTTCCGTCTCAATTCGTCGTGAAAGTATAGACGCCAAACAAATCGCTGCCTGGCCAGTCGCGCAGGCGAACCATTTCGGCGGGCTTGCCTTTCTCCCAATTTGCTCCGTCATAGATATCGCCGGTTCCCTTGTAGTGGGCGATCGCTGGATAGGGGTAGATGGGACGGGTCATGTCCGGCAGTTCAGATTTGGGCATCTGGGGCATCTTTCCCGCCTGAGCGCCTTCCGGAGCTTTGCCTCCGAACGACGGTGCCCCGAAACTCGATGCCTGGCTGGTCGAGCGCGTCATGATCGCATCGGGCGCCGAGCCGTCTTCCACCCAGGCCATCATCGCGGTCAGCAGGTCCAGATTGCTCGGTCCCTGACCGTTCCCGCAGTGGGCAACCCCTGGCAGCAGGTATAGACGCTCGAAGCCTTCGACGGTCTGCTCGCCCATCTGAGTGATCATCGCTTTGTGCAGCGATAGCGTGTTCGCCGGCGAGATGTGTGGATCGGCAAGGCCATGCCACATAATCAGCTTGCCGCCGGACTTCTGAAACGCCGAGAGATCGGCATTGACCGCGTCGTAGAAGGGGTGCCTGGGGCGCAACTCCTTGAGGGTCTCCTCAGTGAATTGGAACGTTGCAATGGTTTCCGCCGGCCGCGGGTGCTCGAAGGCGAGATAGCGGATCGCCGGCAGGGCCGCCGACGTGCTCATCAGTTGGCCGTCAGACTTGTCTGCCACATAGATCCCGGCCCAATCGAGTTCGGATCCATATTGCGGCTGGCCGGTCGTCAGGTGCGCGCCGGTCTTCGAATCGCGTGGGCCGTCATAAAACTTCCGGACAACCTCGACCTCTTTGCCCGTGAGGCAAGCGGAGGTGTCGGTAGCGTTTGCGGCGCAGGTAATCGTTGCCGGATCGAAGGTGCAGGCTGCCGGATTGGAGATCAGCCCATCCTTCACTCCGTCGAGAGTGTCACAGGCGGCGATGACCGCCTTGTGGAGGATGGGCAGCCGGTCATTGAGCAGCGTAATCTTGCCGTTCGCATCGGTGTTCGAGGCAGCCTGCCACCCGTGATACAACGTGTTCTGAACCTGAAAGAGCATAGCCGGTGCGCCGGCGATCACCCCATTGAAATCGTCGGGGAAGCGCATCGCTTCCATCAGCGCCTCGCGGCCGCCGTCGGAGCACCCGTTGAAATACGCGTATTTCTGCGGCTGGCCGTAGAATGCCTTGATCAGCGCCTTGGCGGCTTCAGAGGTCAGGTGCTGCGCGCGGTAGGCGAAATCGGCACGCTTCTGCGCATCAAGGCCCCAACTGCCGTCATTGCCCATGCCGCCCCCATGGCCCATGTCGGTGGCGGCCATGACGAAGCCGCCGTTGTTGTAGACTTTGCAGCCGTCCGCCGCGCCGACAGTCAGAGTGATCTGGCCACACAGGCCACCGCAGCCGAGCTGCATATAACGCTGGGTCCAAGTTTCTGTCGGCAACAGAACCTGCAAATTAATGGCCGGCGCCAGCGTCGCCTTAATCGAGCAGACCTTAATGTTGTCGCTCGTCGTCTCCGTGGCCTCTGTGATTTTGCTACCTTCGCCACCGATTTTCGTCAGATCGACATTGGCGAGAGCTGAGCAGCTGCTCGTGGGTTTCACTGTTGGTAAATCTGCGGGTCTCCCAGACGCTGCCCAAGCGTTTCCGGATGTGGCAGCGAGCAGCAGAATTACTCCGCCCAACAAAGTTTGAAGCCGCAATTTCATGCCATACCTCCTTTACTTGCCTCCTCATCCGCCACTTTTGCGGGAACGGAGTCGGTTGTTCGCGATAGCGTGCGTCGCACGCAGTAGAAAAGCAGTGGGATAAAAAATATGCCAAGCACGGTGGCGGCGAGCATGCCGCCGACAACGCCAATACCAATGGAGCTTTGACTACCAGAGTTGTGGCCCCATGGCAATTGTGCAGCAAGCTGCTGCACAAAATCGCCGTCGGGCCAAGCCTCGGCGAAGGCGCGCATATATTTCAGATTTCGGGCTGAAAGCCCGGTCATCTCGGGAAAGGCCTGGCGGAGATCGTCCGAGAGCCGGTCGATGACTTTGGCGCCCCAACCCTCGCGCTCCTGCCGGACCAGGATATCGCGACCGATTGTCCAGTAGAGAACAATTAGCTCGCGATTGACCGACAAGCCAGCCCGATGGCGGGCAGCGACGATCTTCTGCTTCAAATCTCCGACGAAGGCGATATAGCTCTGTGCGTCGATCTCAGTAGCGGGAGCGGATGCCTTCGCGCGGCGAGGGGTGGGTTTCGGCGGCCGAGAGATCATGCGGCCGCCTTCAAGCGCTTCTTCGCCAGCATGGCGCGCACGAATTTGTCCCATTTCGCCATGCCGGCACGTTTCTCAACCATGTAGTTCCAACGGTCGTAGTGCTTTGAGCTGACATCCTGTAAGGCGTGGTTCTGCAAGCGGTCGCGGATCTCTTTCGGCACGCCTGCCTTGCCGGCGAGTGTCTTGAAGGTTCGACGCAGGTCGCGGTTCGTCACATAGGGGATCACGCCCCGGTCCCGCTGGCGCCACATGAACGAATAGAGCGTGCCGTGGCTGACGGGCTTGGAGGGATCCTTGGCCGAAGGGAAAAACCAGCCGTACTCGTTGACGTTGATGGACGAGAGTAGCTCTGCGGCAAGATCGGGCACCGGCACCGCATGAGGTTGGTCGTTCTTGGTCTTGGACCAGTCGATGATCTTCTCCTTAGCGTCCCATTGATCGATGTGGAGGCTCGCGATTTCCTCGACCCGCTGGCCGGTCAGCATGAGAACTCGGACCGCACGGGTATACGGAGGATGGACGGGTGTATCGGGACACTCGAGCCAGCGATAGAGCTGGACCCACTCGTCCTCATCGAGCCAGCGCGTGCCCTGGACCTTGGGCTCGGTCGGAATGCCTGCTGCTGGATTGAACGGGATGCGGAAGCGACGAGCGGATTGCTGGCGATAATCGTTGTCGGACTTCATGCCCCAGCTAAACGCGGCGTGGATATAGCATCGGACATGATCGGCCATCGACTTGGCGCCGCGGTCATAGATGGGGCGGATCAGTTCGATGATTTCCTCGGACTCGATCTCGCGGGCGAGGCGGTTGCGTCCGAGGGTGTCGGCAATTTTGTTTAGGCCCTTGTCGGTTTCCTTCCACGAGGGTTTGTCGGCGGCCTTGAGCGACGCGACATAGCCCTCGAAAAGATCAGCTACGGTGCCGGGGCGTGTATCGGTGGCGATCTTGATGCTTCGGCCCTTTTGAATCACATCTGCATAGTCGCGCTTGAAAATTTCGCGAGCGTGGCCGAGCGTCATTGACGGGTAGGCACCGAGCTTCTTCTTGGTTCGCTTCCCATCGCGCCACTGTTGCGCCATCCAGTCGGCTGTCACGCGCTTGGGCATTGGCTTCAGGACAAGGACGAGGCGGCCTGTGCCGCGTCCTTCACCATCGGCGAGGTTTTCCTGCTTCTGGCTCAACTCGACGCGCTTGAGCGCATGTCGGATGGTGGAGTCGGTGAGTGCGGGCATGGTGTTTCCTCCTTTCCGGGACTGGGTGCGGTCGGGGAGAAACAGGGATCGCTAGCTGGGAGCGGAAGGCCGTTTATTACCCCTCTTACAGCCCCCAATTTGCCAAAACCGCCCCCAGTACGCAAGGACAAAAAAGCACGAATTTCTCAGTGTTTCAGCGTGCTTGAGCGTGATCTAGCGTGATCAGAATGAACAAGTGGGGTGGTTGTGGATGAGAATGACTGCGGCGGCATTGTGTGCCAGCGCCTTGACTACCACTTCGCGTGGATACACCGAGGCACCGTCGATGCTGCCAAAAAACAACACCTCGAAGTCCAGCACGCGGTGCTGTGAATCGAGGTAGAGCAGGGCAAATACCTCGTGGTGGTAGGGTGCCAGACGCAGCTTCAGGTAGGACGCGGCGTCGGCGGGCGTGATGAGCACCTCGCCGCGCTGGAAGTAGCGCTGGTCCAGCAGCTGCAGGGCTTCGTTGATCAGCGCATCTTCGTGGGCGCGCTGGGTCAGGACGGGGTCGAGAGGCTCGACCAGGGTCAATGGCGTTTTCATGAGCAGAACCTCGTGTGCAGGGGCGCTCCGGGAGGAGTCCCCTGTGGTTAGGGTCAGGCGGTCACAGGCGGGTGAAACGAAGCCGGGTGCCGTGCAACGGGGAATGACAGGCTTCGCAGGGGCGGGTGAAGAGCGAGTCGATGCCGATGCCGGTGTGCGGATCGAAATCGGCGCTGAGCGGCAATATCGCCTGTAGCTCCTCGCGCATCTGCGTGATTCGCTGGTCGACTTCGGTCTCGCTGTAGTACAGCGACAGCGCGCTTAAGTCGTCGTAGGCATTGAAACTCGTGCCTTCTGCCACCAACCGGGCGTCGACGTTCCAGAACGGTTGCGGCACGAAGCTGGCGATGGCCCGGTCGCGCTCGACCACCAGGCGCAGGGTTGGCGTCTGGACGCGGCCGACCGGCAATAGACCGTCGAAGCCGGCGCGGCGGCCGAGCAGGGTGAACAGCCGGCTCAGGTTGATGCCCACCAACCAGTCGGCGCGGGAGCGGGCCAGCGCACAGTGATACAGCGGCAGGGTCTGTTCGCCTGGGCGCAAGGCGGCCAAGGCGCGGCGGATCGAAGCCTCATCCAGGGCGGACAGCCACAGGCGCAGGATCGGCCCCTGATACTGACAGCGCTCGAGGAGCTCCCGGGCAATCATCTCGCCCTCGCGGTCAGCATCGGTGGCGATGACCACCTCGCGGCAGGTACGCAGCAGGTGTTCGATCGCCTTGAATTGGGTGGCGACCTTGGGCTTGACCACTAACTGCCAGCAGCTCGGGATGATCGGCAGGTCGTCCAGTGACCAGCGTTTGTAATCGCCGTAGGCTTCAGGGGGCGCGGTTTCCAGCAGATGGCCAACGCACCAGGTGACGGTAATGTCCTGACCCTGCAGGCAGCCATCGCCGCGCCGGTTGGCTTAGAGTACCCGGGCGATGTCGCGGGCTTGGGACGGTTTTTCGCAGATGAACAGGCGCATACGCGGGCCCTCTCGGTGGGTACCGACAGGGTGGGGGTGTGGCCCTGAAACACTAGGGTAAAGCTGAAGTCGGCGGGATCGGTTCGACGTGTCAGCGGCGGGACAAACCCTTACTTACGTTGCGCAAGATGGGTGGCCAGCGTTTGCAGAAACTCCAGGGCGAACTGTTTATCGGCGTCGCCCAGCTCCTTGATGATCGCGGTAATCTGCTGGCCCTGGTCCTGGGGGCGAGGACTGATGGCCAGCAGCAGCTCATCGACGGGGCAGCCATACAGGTCTGCCAACTGCAGCAGCTTCGTAACGGACAGCTCTACCAGGCCACGCTCCAGGCGCGAGACGGCTTCGCCGGAAATGCGCAGGTGCTCACCGACCTGCTCCTGGGTCAAACCACGCTCGCGACGATACTTCGCCAACTGGCGGCCAATGTGATGTGGGCTAGGCTCTTTGACGGGCAACGGGGCGCTCTCCAATTCGACCCATATGGTTGACTACCCACCCAACGATATGAACGGCTTAAAGAGTTGACTGACAACCCTATGAGGCGTATCACGAAAAATAACTGCATGACCCGCCCGTTCACACGGAGGCTTCAACTTGCACGGATCCCACCAGAGTGAGGCAGACAAGTTAGCGATCAAGGCCTACGAGCTGTTCATGGCTACCCATCTGGAACCTGACAATACGGAGGCACGCGCTCAGTTGATTGCCTGGGTTCAGGAGAATCCGGCGCACTGGCGGGCATTCCTTGCCCTGGATCAGTGCCTGACTGAGGTGAAGCAGTTGCTGGAGAGTGGACAGCGCGGTAAAGCCCGGCGAGATGGATAGCGTGCCGAGAGTCAATGCCGCTCGCCGGCTAAGCTGCGTAGCCCCTGCAGTATCGCGCAGAGTGCGGTGATTCCACTGAGTTCCACGGTTCACTCGGTCTTGCTCGGGGCTTTCTTGCCACCGCCTTTACGTGTGGTACTTGCGGTGTCCTGCGCTTTCTCGCGCATGGTGACCGAGGCCAGGCGGTGCGGCAGGATACCGATGCGCCTGGCCTCGACCTTGAAGGTCACCCGCGCGTTGTCCTCGCTGTCTTCCCACTCTTCCTTGACCGTGCGGCCTTCGACCAGGACGCGCATGCCTTTCTGGTACAGCGTGCTCCAGTGCTCGGCATCGCGGTGCCAGAGCTCGACCGGTGCCCAGTAGCCGCCGCGATCCTCGTAGCCGCCTTCACGCGGTACCGGGTTGTCGAAATAGACATTCAGCCGCAGCAGGCGCCGCGGCTCATCCGGGTTGGAGTTGAACTCCTGAAATTCCGGCACGCTGCCGATGTTGCCTTCACCTACAAATAACGTACTCATGCGGGTCACTCCTCGGTGGGGAAACGGGTCAGGGCGAGCTCGGCGGCCTCGAGCTTGCTGGCACCGGTGATGGCTTGGCGATACAGCGACTGCAGGCTGCTCATCTGCAGGTTCAGCACCACCCGGTTGGTCTCCAGCTGATACAACGCCTGCCGCAGCTCAGGGTGCAGATGCGGATGAACCACCGCCTCCTGCCACACCTGCACGCCCATGCGCTGAAAGTCCGGACTGCGCCAGCGCAGGAAGTCAGTGCCTGTCGCGCTGTGCTGCACGACCAGGCGCAACTCCAGCAGCGAGAAGGGGGGCTGCGCCATGATCGCCAGCATCACCGCCATCAATTCGGCGACCTGGGTGCGCAGGCGCAGGATCGTCTCGGCGAACTGCTGCAGTTCCCCCTTACCCTTAAAAGGCTTTAAAAGGCCTTTTAGGGAGGCACCTTGTGCGAACTCACGATAGGCATCTGCTGACAAGCGCCGGGCAATTGCATCGGCCAAAGTCATGCCTCACCCCCTTCGGCCGGCTCTTCCAGCAAAGGTTGAGCCTCCGCCTCCACCACTGGATGATCCGGTTGATCCGGCTCCTCGGGATTCGACGTCGTCTGACCCCGCGTGATGGGCGGGGCGAATTGGGAGCGGTGGCTGCCGTCGAGAATCTTGCGTGGTGGCGTGCCGAACTTGTCGACCGCTTCGCGGGCACGGGCGTTGTTGGCGGCCACGTCATCCCGACTGACCCCCGCCAGGCGATAGCGCTGGGCCAGACCGAACAGGCTGCGCAGCTCGTGGGCGCCGCGATCGATCCAGGTTTCCATGTCGGAGCGGCCGATCAACGCCGTGTGGTGGGCGAGCAGAACGCGGCGTACCAGGGTGTCGTAGTCGGTCAGCAGGTAGACCGCGAGAAAGCCGAGCTGACTGCCGATGAACAGCGGCAGGGTGACGGGATGGATGTTGAGGTTTTCGCCGATGTCGATCTGGCTGGGCAGGGCGCGTTCCACCCGGCTGACCTGTTTAGTCAGCGCGAGCAGTTCGGCCTTGGCCTGCAGCAGTTTGTCCTCCAGTTGCAGCATGAACCAGTCGGCGAAGGGGTCATCTTGGCTGCTGGCGTGCTTGAGCAGGTTGGTGACGCCGATGTAACCGGCCATGCCCATGATCGGGTGCACCCCTTCGCGGCCCATACGGCCTTGCCACAGGCGCGCCGCATGGTGGGTGTGCAGGGTGAGGGTGATGCTGCTGCGCAGGGAGCCCAGGTTAAGCTGGTAGTGATCGGTCATCGCCAGTACCTCGCCGTCGGAATGACGCCGACGATGGGCCGATCCGTGAAATTCGACGCGGATCAACGCGAAGGTGGTCCGCTCGTAATGTCAGGCGGTGGACTTCCTTGGATTCAATGGCATGGGCATCAAATCCACCGAGATCCACCCCTAGGTCGGCGCAAGCGAACCTCGGCAGCGTTGCTTCAGTTCTTCCAGGCAGGAGAGGGCCAGTGGCGATGCGGTGCGCTGACCACTGCGCTTGGGTCGCTCGCCGGGTGGCTCCGCAGGTATGGGCTTCGGTGCGCGTGACGGTGCGGGCTTGGGTATCGTTGCCTCAGTGCGGGCCGCCCACAGGGTGAACTCGCCCTGGCAGGCGCGTTTGATCAAGCCCATCAGATAGGCGACGGGTTTTCGGATTTCTCCGCGGGCGCACCGCGCCGCCGCTTCATTGATCACCGCTTGTTGCTGTTCTGGCTCGAGCTGGCGCATTGCCTGCGAGGCCATGCGCCGCTCGGTCGGGTTCAGCGGTAAATCTTCAGGCCATCGTGCTCGGCCGAATTCCACTTGCGCCAGTACCGTACTTTTTTTGCTTTGGTCTTTCTGTACTGTACGGCCGGCGTCGGCATTCCGAATCACAGCCGAAACCGGTGTCTTGCCGCAGGATTCGGAATCGCTGGCCGAGGCGCGAGAATTCCGAACGGGGTGGTGCAGGCCAGGTTCGGAATGTTGCGCCTCCGTGTCGTCGCCCATCAGCGGCAGCGTTTGTTGTTTCTCCGGCGGCAGTGAGCCCAGCCTGTCCTTGTCGCTCTGGGCGACGTGCGGATCGGCTTGAATCTCGGCAAGCACATGCAGCGTCACATCCCGCACCCCCTTGGTGGCATGGCTGAGGTTCTGCAGCAGCAGCGCTGCGTAGCCACTGTCCAGCTCAAGCTGCTCGGCTGCCGTCAACGGATCGCCGTGCAGCACGTAGACGCAACCGCGCAGGCAGCCTTGGGCATCGCGCGAACGATCGGCCAGACTGAGCCAGCGGGTCGTACGCAGGACGTTCAGTGCGCGGGCGATGGTCTCGCGCGACGCCTGGGCGCCACAGGGGCTGGTCGCCAGGTAGGGCTGCAGGTCCTGGTAGCGCGGCGTTTTGACTTGGCGCTCGGTGATCAGCCAGTGCAGCACTTGCCAGGTGTTGCGCTCCACTGGGGTCAGCCGACGATCGAGGAGTAACGCTGGCGGCAACGGATTATTGTCGCCGTAGTAGATCGTGCGCAGCGCGGGCTCCGCAGCCGCAGCTTGCCGCGTCTGTTCAGCCTGACACGCATTACGGCGTCGAAGAGCGTCGTAGCATTGGCGCACCACGTCCTGCCAATCCACCTCATAAAAGCTCAGCATGGCGTACCTCCGTACAGTTCGACCTGTTGCCAGACCAGCGTCAAGCTGATGTGCTGTTCCTCGGCCAGCATCATCATGGTGTCCAGCGGATCGTTATCCGGATCTTCCTTCCGCAGTTGGCTCCAGCGGTTCCACACCGCATGTTCCTGGGCTTCACTGAGCTGGACCGGCCGGCCGCGGTGGGTCTCGATCTTCAGCACCCGGCGGCGCAACGCCGTTTCCGAATGGTCCAGGCCGAAGCAGCGGTACATGATCGTCGAGCTCGCGCCAAGCTTGAGCGCCCGGTTGATCAGGCGTTCGTTCTGCTCGTCGCGCTCGGCCTGGACGATCAGGCGTCGCAGCACGGTGATATCGACCTTGACTTCAACCCAGGCGATCGAAGAATGAGCCAGGTGGGATAGGGTCGTCGGTGGCAGCGATTGAAGGACTTCGATGTCTTCTTCGGCCAGGCCCAGCGCTTTACAGCGCTGCAGGCGGCCATGGCGCAACTCATGCAACACCTGGTTCAACATCGCATGGTTCAACAGGTTGAAGGTGGTACTCATGAGGCGGCTCCTCACTCAACGCGTGGACGACAGCGTCAGTTCAATCAACTGCCGGGCGTGGCGGATCAGGACGTAAAGCTGTTCCAGCTGGGCGTCGGGTAGTCGTTCAAGGCCCACGGTCAGGGCAGGGCGTTCGGGGAAGGGCAGGTCGTAGGCGCCAATCAGCAGTTGGCCAAACAGCGCGGCCGGCAACTGCTGGCGTTGCTGCCAGGTCACGTCGTCCTGCAGGCGCAGCAGGGCCGAGAGCAATAGCTGAATGCCGGTGTGTCGCGGGCTCAACTGCTGGCCATGTTCGATGGCCAGGGTGAACCCCAAGCCGTCTGTGTGCGGTTTGACCATGGCACTGGCATCGGCATACGTCGCCAGGTCAATCGCCAGGGCGGCACAACGCTCACGCAAGACATTGATGTCATTCTGTTCGGGTGCGGGAGCCGAGGGGGAACACAGAGAGGGTTTACCTACCTCAACGACGCCTGGCAGCCGCGTTGCAAGCGATTCGTCATCACCCAGCGCCTCGCGGATGTTGGGGAGGGGTGGCGAGTGGACTGCTGCGGTTTTATCCGTCTTCTTCATCGACTCAGGTGTGGGCGATTGATGCGTTGACTCTGCTTCATTTTTGGCGGCAGGTGGCTGGGGCAAGGACTCGCCTTGCGAGCCTTGAGGGAGAGTCTGAGGCGTGTCCGCAGATGGCGGTGAGCGACGCGGTTCCTGATGCATTTCCAGCGCGAGCAGCCGGGGTGTCTGCTTCAACTGCACCGCCATCCTGGCAATCAGTTCGTCCTGCAGCTCACTCCAGCTCAGCTCAGGCTTATCACTGTCGAATGCCGACAGCACTTCAAACCACAGCAGCGTGAATTGTTCAACGTCTCCCAAATACTGGTTCCAGATCGACTCCGCCCGGCGGCGCAGGTTGATGACACGGACGATGGTGGGTTTGCCAAGACCGGCATACAACACCTGCGGGATGACCGGCAGCAGGTGCTCGAGCGTGTCGAACATGCGGCTGATGTGCGATTGTGAAATCGGGTAGCCGCCCTTGCTCAAGCGTGCGGACAGTTCACGCTGATTGAGGGGGACATCGGGCTCCTGCAACATGTCCTTGAGTTTCGCCACCGCGAGGGATCGTTCAATGAACGTGAGCTGGCCATGCAGATCACTTTCGGCCAAGTGGCCGATCAAGGTATGCGACTCGGACTGCCAAGGGCGGAACAGGCAGTGAATGTGAAAGAATCGCTCTTCGCGGGTTTCCTGCCAGAGTTCGCCGAGGATGCTCAAGCGCGTGTTGCCGCCGTTGCGGATGATAAAGTGCGGCTCATCCGGACGGCGGGTAATGGCGGGGGGCTGGTCCAGGCCGCGTTCGCGGATTGAGGCTTTGATTTCGTCATACAGCGGGTTGCGGACCACCCGTGGGTTGAGCTCGTAAGGGCGCAATTGTTCCAGGCTGACCACCAGCGGTGTGTCCCCGACTGGCACGGGCGAGGCGTCCCGGCCATGTTTCTGCGGAAAGTGCGCCTGCTGCAATTGACGCGTGATGTCTTCGGGAGACGGCGGCTTCATCACTGACCCTCCCATCAGCCGCGACGACTGAGTCGACGGTCGGCCACTGACGGTTGGTGGTACACAGGCGTACCCGAGTCGACAAGTCGCTCAGCCCAGTGCGGGAACAACTCGATGGCCACCGCGCGCATGACCGCCGCGCCGCAAGGGCCGCGGCTGCCGGACGGTGGCGTGGGCTCGACGCGGTGCACGGGCAGGCCGAGCGAGGCGGCATTGGGGTAGGCCACGCGGTCCGGAATGACCGTGGTGCAGACGCTGACATGCGGGTCGCCCTGGAAGGAAGCCTGCAGGCTGTGCATGATCAACCGGGTGTCACGGCGATTGGCGTTGACCTGGTTGAGCAGCAGCTTCACCGACGGCAAGGCGACGCCCAGGTAGCGGTAGGGCTCCAACTCTTCAAACAGTCCCAGCGTGCCTCGCCGTAGCTCACGTGCAGCGAGCATTTCTGGCGGGACCGGGCACAAGGCACAACCGGAGGCGAGGATGACCATCTCGACCACGACGCTGCGTGCCCCTTGAGTATCAACAATGAGCACATCGTATTGATTCTGGAAGGCCGGCAGCAGGTTGCGTAAACGCAAGCGGCCATCGGCTGCATGCAACAGCAGGGTGCTGATGTGCCCGGCGCGGTCGTTGGATACGATCAGATCGAGATGTTGAATGACCGTGGTGGAGATGACCTGCTCAGGCGCGGTGAGACCCCGGGCGATGAGCTCGTAGCTGCCGGCCTCACGGGGCGCGCACAACGCGTAGTAGCTGGACAGCGTCGGTTGGCTGTCCAGATCCAGCAACAGGACGCGAAGGCCCGCATCGGCGAGCACACCGCCCAGGTTAGCGGCGACGGTGGTTTTGCCTGCGCCGCCCTTGGTAGAGATCAGCGAGAGGACGTCCATGGCGTTACTCCCTAACCGAGAGTCGATCCTGGACCCACTGCTCGATTTCCAGCGAGTCCCAACCTACGGCGCGGGTACCAATGCGCCGGCATTGGGGGAACAACCCGGCCTTCATCAGGTTGTAGATGTGCGAACGTTTGAAGCCGGTTTTCTGTTCCACCTCATCGCGGCGCATGATGTGGCGGTCGGCAGGCAGGGGGGCGGGGCTGATGTGTTGCATGATGTCACTCCTTAGCACCATGTGGTGCGCAGTGGGATGTGACAGTCAGTGAAGGTCGACGCGGGAGGAAAAACATTGTCAGGCAATGCCGAGCATTGCCTGACAATGTGGCCTTAGTCCCGTCCTGCTCGGGCTAGATGACGGCGCGCCTCGGCAAATCTCCGATCAAGGGTACTTTTGCTCAGGCCGGGCAAACCAGGAAAACGGCGCAGAATCTCTTCGACCAGAGCGCTCTGGGACTTGTAGATCGATTGCACACGACCATCTTTGGATCTGCCCAATGTCACCTCCAGCATGGTACCCACGAGCATATTGTGCGTACCTTCGGAGGCCTCGGAGGGAATGCCCTGGGCCTCAAGTCGCGCTGTCAGCTCGTTGTTACACGCGGTGAGTTTTGTCACCTCGTCAACCCTTGCTGCAAGCTCGCCGCGCAACTTGTCGATCGTGCGCTCAGCAGCAGCTAGCTCTGCTTCCTGTACCAAATGAGCATTGAGACTGACGCAGTTCAAATGCTCGAGGCTCGGCGCAAACAGGAAGGCGGGTTTCTCGTTGGGATAGTTGCGTGCGAACCAGACCAGTAGATCAGCACGCTGGATGGACCAATATTCCCGGCTTACCTGATAGTCAGCAGTGATGGGTCGACCTAGGCAGGTCGCGGGCAACTCACCACTGACGATAGCGTCGTAGATGCATTCAGCGTACACGTGCAGAATCGGCCATTGCGGGAAATGCTTGAGCAGACTGCCAGGGTACGAGAGGTCAACCCGCAGAATTTCGTCTTCATGGTCGGTAAGGTCACACCAGAGAATGGCGGCATCGATAAGATGGTAAGAGCTTCTGATCGAGATCATGGCACACAGCCTCCTGCTGTGTTCGTCCTGAAATCGCTGGCGGGGGCGCAGCGTGGCCTCTGTCGAGCGAGCCGGGTTCCGAAAACTATTTCGGATCCAAAATGGGTGACCATTCAATGTCCTTGTGGTTCGGCTTAGTCAGCGTGACCACGACAGGTTACGACGCGATTAGTTTGTTTTGCTGAGCGATGTAAGTAGTATCTGCGGCATCTTGTTTCGGAGTCTTATCAACTATGTACACCCTGTAGGAAGCTTTCTCGATTCAGGCGGAGAGTGTGCCTCTGGCTACGCGTCCTCGCCTTTCTGCGTCTACTAGGCCAAAATCAGGATCGCGAAAGTCTCGGTCAGTGCAGGCGCGGAGATATGAATGCGAAACACCCCTCCTTCTGCACTCACAGGAATATGGCGTCCAGCGCGTTCGCATAATGCATCCACCTCTCGTCGCCTGATTTCGCCAGGCCCGAAACCGTTGATACACCGTTGACCATGGGCCAAGGCGCTCCGGCATATCTTGCCAAGCAGCACCCAAGCAAAGCACCCATAGCATGCCATCAAGCATTAGGCGGTCGCTCAGGCAGGGTCGCCCCGGTGATGAGTTTCGATTAAGCATATCCCAGGCCTCATTTGAGAGTTCGTAACGCTTTGCCATCACAGAATTCCTTTCTGTAGTTGGCGGGGAACCCTACAGAACTTCAGCTTTCGAGGGGCTTCGATTCTGTTTTTCGGGATTTCGTATAGAACCTA
>NZ_JBICKL010000105.1:0-8445 GCF_043104195.1 Pseudomonas sp. xss_2 | reverse complement strand
TACCGCCCCAGCGGACTCGGCGTGGGCCTGTCCTGGCGGGCGAACATGATGTGCGGAAACATGAACCTCTCCAACACCCTGCAGAACCAGCTCAACGGTGCCACCCAGGGTTTCCAGCAGATCATGGGCAACGTCATCCAGAACGCCACCCAGGCGGTGATGTCGCTGCCGGCAATGATCATCCAGCGCGCCAATCCCGGGCTTTATGAGCTGCTGAGCAACGGCGTGCTGCAGGGGCGCATCGACTTTGACCGCTCGAAGCTCACCTGCCAGGCGATGGCGGCAAAGATGGCTGACAAGGTCGACCAGGCCGGCTGGGGGGCTCTGGCGCAGAACCAGGAAATGCAGCACAACCTGGAGCAGTCCGAGGGTGATGCCGTGACTGCGGTAAAGGACACCGAATCGAACAACGGCAACAACGGTGTCAGTTGGGTCGGCGGGCAAAAGGCCGGCGGCCATGGCCAGGTGCCGATCCGTGTGACCTCGGACGTGGTCAAAGCGGGTTACAACCTGCTGCACAACCGTTCGGTCGAAGACACCTCGGCCGTCGGCTCAAGTTGTCAGAATGGCGCGATCTGCCAGGCCTGGTCGAGCCCCGTCGAGGCGGCTGAGTGGGCTACCCGGGTGCTCGGCGAAACCGAGGTGGAGACCTGTGATGATTGCGAAACGCTGCGCGTGAGCGCGGGCGCAGGTCTTACGCCACTGATCCAGGAAACCTACACGCAGCATCTTGAGGGTTTGCAGCGCATGTTGTCCGGCACAGAGGAACCTTCCCCAGAGAACCTGGGCAAAGTCTCCAGCCCGTTGCTGCAGGTCTCCCGCGGCGTCATCGAAGGCCTGCGCGATGACCCCGACCAGAACCTGCTGGCCCGACGCTTGGCCAGCGAGACCGCGTTGTCGAGCGTGATCTACAAAGCGATGCTGCTGCAGCGCACGTTGCTCGCCGGCAGCCATGAACCCAATGTGGCGTCAGCGCAGCCCGCCACCACCGCCCTCAACAGCAGCGTTGAAACGCTGGAGCGCGAGATCCGTCTGCTGCAAACGGAGTTGCAAGTGCGCCAAGCGCTGGCCACCAATACCGCCAGCCTGGTCCTCGACCGCCACGCCGGCGGCGCCGATGCCTCCCGCAATATCGACCAGCGCGATCCGCGCCCAGACCGCCTGCAGCGAGCGGATCAGGGAAGGAGCACGCCATGATGCCGTTTTCTGCGAGGAGCACGGCCGTCCGAGTCCTGATGATCCTCGGCGCCATGATGGCCACGTTGCTGATTGCCTGGACGGCGCTGCAACTGATCAGCCCCAAGCTGGATTGGTTCGAGGAAGCACGCAGGCATACGCCCTATTTCACCTGTTGGCGCGCCCTGCTGTACGCCCTGATCCTCACCGGCTGGAGCGCAGCACTCCGCTTGCGGCCGCACCTGGAAGACCAGCAACGGCTGTTGCGCCTGGGCCTGATTGGCTTCGGCTTGATCGTCCTGGTCGAACTGTCGCGTGTGTGAGGTGCAGCCATGAACATGAGCACCAACAGCTATCTTGAGTACTACCTGTCGCTGCTGGCCTGGATCATCAACAACGGTATCTGGAACACGCTGGCAGACACCGGACTGTTTGCCGCACCATTTGGGGCGATCATCCTGCAGGAGTGGTTATCCGCCCGCCAACAGGGGGCCGATGAGGGCAACAAGGGCTTGCTGTCGATCCCCCGTGTCGAGAACCGGCTGTGGATGAGCTACGTCGTCATCCTGTTTGGCTGCATGCCTTTTTTTCCGCTCAACCTGTCCTCCGTAACCTTCGACGATGCGGCGAGCCAGCGCTGTGGCGTATCAATGGCCAAACCCGCCGACACGGCCTGGGGAACCACCTTCAATACCATCGGCGAGAAATCTGCCAACGTGCCGGTGTGGTGGTACCTGGTGCATGCCATGAGCAAGGGCATCACCGCCGCTGCCACAGCGTCGATTCCCTGCGCACCCGACATTCGCGCGATGCGCATGGAGATCGACAGTTCCCGGATCAACGACCAGGTGCTGCTCCAGGAAGTCGCCGACTTTACCCGTGACTGCTACGGCTTTTCGCGCTCGCGACTATTTACCAACCGCCCCGAGCTGGACGAATCGCAGAGCTACGATGCGTCCTGGATTGGCTCGACTTACCTACTCGACACGCCGGGTTACTACGACACGGATCGCTCGCGTACGCCCCGGGTTGATTGGCCATATGATGAGACGCGTGATACCTCCCTGCCCCGGTTGGACAACGGTGCGGGCTATCCAACCTGCAAGCAATGGTGGAGCGATGCCAGGGTCGGGTTGCGCGATCGCCTGGTCGCCGAGGTCGATCCCGATCTGCTCACGCAGTTGCGCGGCTGGCTGACCGGGCGCAGCTCCACCGAAATCGAAGACGCCACCCTCCGTGAACTGGTGAGCCCGCGCCAGCAGTCATTGAGCATGGCCCCTGGCCAGGTGTTCCAAGACTACGGCAGCAGTGCCCGAGGCGGCTCGTTTACGCAAGGGCTCAACAACCTCGCCACCAATACCGGCCTGGCACTGGGCTCGTTCAGCAACTTCCCGGCGATGAATGCGCTGCGCGCTGCATTGCCCATGGTTCAAGCCTTTCTGATCATGGGCACAATCATCTGCCTGCCACTGGTGCTACTGATCAGCACCTACCAACTCAAGGCGTTGATGACGATCACCTTCGCACTGTTCACGCTACATATGCTTACGTTCTGGTGGGAGCTAGCCCGCTGGATCGACTCGAGCATGCTGGACGCACTATACCACCAGGTCTCTGCCACAGACCAAGCGCTAATGTCATTGCCAACGGCAGGATTTATAGATGGGACGGTCAGTGCCCAAGTCATCGAGTATGTGATGGGAGTGATGTTTGTGGTGTTGCCGATGTTTTTCCTCAGCGTGACGAGCTGGGCGGGATACAACGTGGGCAGTGGCGTCCAAACCCTCTTAACGCGCGCAACGGAAGGGGCTCAAGCACAGGCTGAAAAAGGAACATCGCAACTAATGTCGGCAGCCCGCAAATCGAAATAACTGCTTACCTCGGGCAGCCATCGTCATCGTACATTTCTGGATATCTAAGATGATGTCGAGGGTTACTCATTTCATGTATCCGCGGTTGCCTATCAGTACTGATAGGCAGCGCCGCGATGGTCCACAGAGCAACCATTCCGATCGCCAGGAGGAAAGCGACTGATGCGACAGCGAGCAACAGAATCAACTTAACGGTCTGCATCCCGAGCCGGCGATACCCAAACGGCACGCTCACCAAAATCGGTGAATGCAAAACGCTGGCTTCTAGCCGATTCACCAATCGTCCCGCACGACCTGCGGCACGAATCAAGTATTTGCCGAATGGAGTACGGCTGTCGTTTGGAGAAGCTTGGGCCGTCATTTTCGTACCTCCGTTTACTTCACCGCACTTGCCGCCAAACCGCTCGAGACAATTTGGATCCAAACTCTAGCTTACTCCTCTGCTGCGGATTTCCATGACCGTTGATCACTTGGTTTACGCTGCTGATCGTCAATGGCACGGCAAGGATTGACGCACTGCTCCCTTCTGAAAATCACCATTGACGCTATGCCGGCCCGCTTGATAAACCGGACCTGCAAGCGCTGGAAACCCAGCACCCCAGGTGGCCACAACCTTCAAGGCCACATCACTCCCGTGATGGTTGCCCCAAGGGCGATTAGCGTTCGGTGGCTCGCCCGGTTACCGCTTCCGCGGTGATGAGCGCTCTTTCACATCGGCCTCACGGTGCCCTGCTCCGTTGAAGCTCCTTTTTTCATTTCCGTGCTGGGAATTCTTCCCGCATGGGTGGCATTCCTCCGCACTGCCTGGAGGAACTCACTATGTTGCGCTTCACAGGAACTGAACTTCATGCTGTCTTGACAGAAGCGGCCGTCATCGGCTGCCGAGTCGTCTTGGTCAAAGACCACGGTGTCTACCTAATGTCCGAGTTCGGTCAAAGCAGACCCAACGGAGGTAGCCGCAAACACATTGCCTACGCCATGGGTTGCAACCCTGACGTCGACGACTTCGACACCTGGTGGAGTCGCGCACGCAGTGAATTCGGCGGCGACGATTTTGCCGAGTACTTCGACCTTGATGATCCTGTTCTGGAAAGCCTACGCGGCACCAACGGGTCGCTGGTAGTTGAAGCCACATCCACGCACCTGTACATCGCTGCCGAGATTGCCCTCTCCGGGAAATCCTGAATGCTCTCGCAACACCCGCGATGTCTCAGGGAAGCACGAGCCAGTGCCTCTCTGGGATATCGCCCACTTCAATCTTTACGCCGACAGCAGCCGCTCATCTGGATGTTTCGAATGGAAAGCCTTTGCTGGAAGCTGGTGGAAACGTGCCCTGGTCGGTGCCCTTTATCGGGTATTGACCCAACAGACAAGCGCGTTTTAATGCCAAGACACGCCCTGTTCACAGTATGAGTTGTGGCGATGGAACTTCCCCCAAGTTGTTCGTGAAGCCATCGCCGGATCAGCTCCCGGGAGGAACCAGTGTCCAGGAAGAACCGCTCCTTACCCGCCATTGTCCTGAGCCCAGGGGTGTGGCAATTCATCGCTGAGGTTGGTACGGCTACTGACGAAGTCGAGCAATCAGGACAGCGCCTACAAGCCGTAATGGGCATCGTCTTGGCCTGTGTAGGTCGCCGCCGATTGCGCCTGCCGCTCACGCGATTGCGCACTCCACCGTTGCAAGGCAACTCAGCATCGTTAGCCGCTATTCCAGAGATGCTGGTCGCTCAGATGGCGCCGCGCAACGGCCCCGTATTTCTGCACATTAGGTTGCCACATGAGATCGGCGTGGACATCTCATCGGCCTGAAACGCCTCGCTCCACCACTGTCCACTTACCCCACCGGGAACCCTTCCCGGCCGGGCAGCGTTCCCCTTTTTGCACTGGAGAACGTCATGTCCGATATCTACCTAGACGTCACCAACAAGATCGTTAGCGCCCTGAGTCAGGGGTTGATCCCGTGGATAAAAACCTGGACCACTACAGGCTTGCAGGATGACTCGCCTTTTCCCATCAACGCGATTACCCGACGTTCCTACGCCGGCATCAACATTCCACTGCTGTGGGCCGAAGCCCGCTTGCGTGGGTATCGCCAGGATCGCTGGCTCACCTACAACCAAGCTCGCAAGGCCGGCGGCCATGTGCGCAAAGGCGAGCAATCGACCCTCGCGGTGCTGTACAAACCCATGAGCAAGGAAGCGCACGACGAAGAGGGTCAGGTCGTTCGCGATGAGCAAGGCAACATCAAGATGGAGCAGTTCGCGCTGCTGCGGACGCATTGCCTGTTCAACATCGAACAGACCGAGGGACTTCCCAACGAAGAACAGCCACGGGATGAGAGCACGGATTCGACAGCGTTCATCGATCATGCCCCCGCCGAGCAACTGCTGATCGCCAGCGGCGCACGCATCGAACACCGATACGGCGATAGCGCATGCTATCTACCGATTCGGGATCTCATTCAATTGCCCACCAAGGCCCAGTTCTTGGACGTCGGCAGCTACTATGCAACCGCTCTGCATGAGTTGACGCACTGGTCCGGTCACCACTCCCGCCTCAACCGGGAAGGCATCACTGGCGGGCATGGATTCGGCTCTGCAGCGTACGCCTTCGAGGAGTTGGTCGCGGAGATGGGCTCGGCATTTCTCTGCGCCCTCACTGGCACCCAGGGCGAACTGCGCCACGAGGAATACTTGGCGTCCTGGTTGAAAATCCTCAAGGAAGATAAGCGGGCCATCTTCCGCGCCAGCGGTCAGGCACGTGAGGCGTCCGAGTACCTGTTAGCGCTGCAGTCGGCGACCGAACGGCTAACGGTGTGACTTTTTCGCCTCAAACACAAAGGCCCCAACCGGGGCCTTTGCTTTGCTCGGATCACCGATGCATCAGTCGCTGCAATTGAGCAAGCGATTACTGCAGCCAGCTCTCGACGGTATCCGAGCCGTGCTCCTGCTTCCACTGCTTGAGGATCTTGTGATTGCCGCCCTTGGTTTCGACGATCTCGCCGCTGTGCGGGTGTTTGTAGCGTTTGACCTCACGCGGCTTACGCTGAGCGCTGGTGGAGGTGGCGGCGGTGCTCACGCTCACGCCCTTGGACGGGTCCAGTATGGTGATGACCTGACGCAGGTTCATGCCGTACTCATCCAGCAGAGCCTTGAGCTTGTGTTCAAACTCGATTTCCTGCTTCAAGCCGGAATCGTTTTTCATCGCGTCCAATTGTTGAAGTTGGGCAGCCAGTTGAGCTTCCAGAGCTTTGAATTCGGCAAGTTTGGACATGTGAAATCTTTCCTAGGGTTGGGGCATGTGTGGCGATATTACCTGAGGTACAAGTACTAGCCGAGCGTTAATTCGCACTTCAGCTAACTTTTCATCCCTCAAAATGTGCACATATCTATGTGACTAATCAGTCCGGCAAGAACTGGAAAAGGTGCCCCACTAGTTCACGAGGTGCGGCACTATTGCCGATCTTGAACAGCATGTCGCGCTGACTGCGTGGCAGCTGTTTCGCGCAACGCTTGGCGGCCGATCGAATGGCAGCATCCGTCCCATGAATTCGGTCTGCCAGTAGCACGATCAAAATGGCATCGCTCAACGTCATCAGGCCACATTCCTCGAAATAATGTCGGACAGTCTACCTCCCGGGAAAAGGACAGGCCATTCCAGTACCACAGTAACCCGATGCGCCAGGCTTCGAATTTTCGCGTTCGCGAAAAGGCTCAAGACGTGAAAGGGTAACTGTGGCAATGGTAAGGGGGGCACAAGGGTAAGAGGCCTATCCGAAAGGCAAAAGGACTTTCTGAACATAAAGCAGGTAACGCGATGAAGCGCTGGCGGTTCAAACATCAAAAAGGCAATGCTGCAGAGCCCACGCTCGCTCCAGCTCCTGAGGGATATTTCCTCCCACTGGCCCCTGAGTCCCTGCTCTGTGCCGACCACCGAAAAAAGCTGCTGGAGCGCATCTGGCAATACACAGCGCTCTCCGAGCCGCAGTTCAATCAGCTCTACCTTGACCCGATCCGCCGCTACGCCGCCTATGTACAGCAACTCCCTGCCAGCGAAAGTCACCACCATGCCTATCCGGGCGGCATGCTGGACCATGGACTAGAATTGGTGGCCTGCAGCTTGAAGCTGCGCCAATCGTACCTGCTACCAAGCGGCGCCGCACCGGAAGACCAGGCCGTCCAGGCCGACGCCTGGAGCGCGGCGATTGCCTACGGCGCCCTGCTCCACGACATTGGCAAGATTGCCGTGGATCTGCAGGTGGAGTATCAGAATGGTGAAGTGTGGCACCCCTGGCACGGTCCATTGACTCAGCCCTATCGCTTTCGCTACGTGGTCGGTCGCGACTATAAGCTACACGGCGCCGCAGCGGGGCTGCTATACACCCAAATCTTGATGCCCAGCCAGCTCGACTGGTTGAGCAGCTATCCGGTCTTGTGGAGCCACCTGGTTTTCCTGCTGGCCAACCACTACGACCATGCCGGCACCCTCGGCGAACTGGTACTGCAAGCAGACCGCGCATCCGCCGCACAAAACATTGGTGCCAATCCCACCAAGGCACTGCAGGCCCCCAAACACTCGCTGCAGCATCACCTGCTCGCTGGCTTGCGCCACCTGGTCAAGAACGAGTTCAAGCTCAATCAGCCCGGTGCGGCCGGCTGGCTCACCCAGGACCATCTCTGGCTGGTCAGCAAGACCGCCACCGACAAACTGCGCGCGTACCTGCTCGCTCAAGCGGTCGACGGGATCCCCTCCTCCAACATCGCCTTGTTCGATGAGCTGCAGTCACATGGGTTGGTGGACGCGACACCAGAAGGCAAAGCGATATGGAGCGCCACCGTATCAGAGAATGACTGGCAACATCGCTTTACCTTTCTTCGCCTGCAGCCGAGCCTTATTTGGGCCGATGAGCCTCGGCTAAATTGTTTTAGAGGTACGGTAGAGCCGATGAAGGTCGATCCCCTGCCGATTAGTGAAACCAGCGAATCAAGCACGTATAGGCCCCATAGTACCGTAGATGAAAAACGGCCGACCGCAGCTCCTCAGAATCAGGATCTCGAATACCTGGAAAATCTAATGGACATGTTGCAGGAGCCGAGCGAGTACAAGAAGGAACCGCTCCGGGAAAACCTGCATCTGGAATCAACACAGCGCGAAGATATCGGAGGGCGGTCCTTTATGGAATGGCTGCGGGAGGGAGTCCGTAGCCATCGCTTGTTGATCAACGACAGCAAGGCTAAAATTCACACTGTTGAAGGAACGTTTTTTCTGGTTACGCCGGGCATTTTTCAGCGCTATGCGGCCGAACATCTCGAACTAGCCAGCCGTGACAGTGAGAGCGACAACTGGCGGCTCGTCCAGCGCCATTTTGAGAAACTGAATAGCCATCATAAAAAGCCTA
>NZ_JBICKL010000104.1:0-50950 GCF_043104195.1 Pseudomonas sp. xss_2 | reverse complement strand
ACAGCGCCGCTATAATGGTCGGCGCCGGACCTGTGGGAGCGGGCTTGCCCGCGAAGGGCTGCAGAGCAGCCCCAAAGCTGACTAGGCCTTATGTGAACAGCATTAGCCCGCAGGCCGCCCTCCCATGATCCATGTGCACCGGCCGCCTCAGACGATGCCTTTCGGGCTCGGACCAAAGCGGTTGCTGCCCTGGGTGCCGTCCTGGATCAGGAACACCAGGTTGACGATCGGCACCAGCAGCCACCAGCCGCTGCGGTCACTGTCGTGCAGGCGACGCACGGCAACGGCGATGCTCGGCAGCAGCACGGCCAGGTTATAGAGACCGCCCAGCGCAGGTGCGGTACCGATCAGGCCGTCGACAAAACCGACCACGAAGGCCACCAGCATGTTGAGCAGGATGAACATCCAGTATTCCTTGCGGCGCGCACGGCCCTTGAATACGGCGTACTTCTTCATCACTTCGATGTAGGCATTACCACTGGCCACACTCGCGGTCGCGGTCGCGCCATTGCCGATCGTGCCCGTGTAGGTTGTGGTCTGGGTGGCGCCGCAACCTGGGCAGCTCAGTGCCGACTGGTGAATTTGTTTGGCGCAACCACGGCAGAACACCATGCTCATTTGTTTTCCCTCACGATTAATTAACTGATAGTCCGATAAAGCAGAGCAATGAGAACGTCGTCATGACGACGCCGGCGACGGCCATGCCGTTGCCGGGTTTTTTCTGGCAGATACTGACAATGCCGCTGACCAGGCCGATCGAGGCGAACAGGCCCAGACCGAGCAGGGTATCGGCGTCCCATTCGGCGTCATCGAACAGGGAGAGCAAGCAGAGGATGCCGAGGATCAGCGCGGTGACGGCCATCCACGACGACTCGCCGCCGATGCTCTGGGCAGGCGGTGTGACAGCGAATTGGGGGGCGCCACATTGTGGGCAGGCGGGTGCCGTTTCGTGCAGCTGCTTGGCGCAGCCGCGGCAAAATACCATTGCCATTGCAAATCCTTTTGTGGCGTCTTTCGAACGCGTCCTGTGTTGAAACCCGATGCCAAGGACTTCAATGTCCGCTGGGCACCGGTTGAAAAATTTTCTAACTGTCAGGCGGCCAGGCCTTGCGAAGAGCCGGGCTGAGCGCGCAAACGGCGCAGAGATTACCAAATATTTCGATTATGGCGAAATGCTGGCGCCAATATTTCTCTGGCTATAGCGCAGGCCTTGGAAAAAGGCGCCATAGCGCCTTTTTCAACCATTGAGCTAAACCTCAAAGTTTTGGCATCTGCCCAATCCGCGCGACCATCTCACTGACGATCTGCAAGTCCAGCATGAATTGCTCCACAGTCTTGAACTCGTTGTCGTTGTGCCCGGTGTATTTCACGTTGGGCATGGCCAAACCAAACTGCACGCCATTAGGCAGGTCATGCACCGAAGTGGCGCCGGCAGAATTGCCGAACTCATGGGGCATGCCGAGGTTCTCGCTGGCTACTGCGAGCAGAGCCTTGACCCATTCGCCTTCAGGATTGCGGTACATCGGCTGGTCGAGGTTGGTGTCGAAGGAAACTTCAACAGCGCTGGCCTTGACCCAAGCACCGAGCTTGGCGGTCAGTTCGGCCTTGAGCGTGTCGACCGGCTTGCCTTTAGGGACGCGCAGGTTGACCGCCAATTTCAGGGCTTTGTCATCCAGGCCAACGAAGGTCGGCGAGGCTGTCAACGGGCCCATGAATGAATCTTCAAAGCCAATGCCCAGCTTCTTGCCGGTGTAGTCCAGCCCCCAATTGTCGGCGGCGTAGCGGGCGGCGTCGGTGATGTGGTTGTGCTTGAGCGGCACTTGCTTACCCAGCCCGTTGATAAACACCAGCATGCGCGCGACCGGATTGACCCCGGACTCAGGCTCGGAAGAGTGCGCCGAGACGCCTTTGCTGGTCAGCAGCACTTGCTTGCCTTCGACTTTCGCCTCGATGCTGAAGTTAGCGCCGTTATCCTTCACGAACTGCGCACCGGCTTTGTTCAGGCGAGCGGCGAGATCGGCAGGGTTGTCGCCAATCAGGGTCACCACCGAAGTGGTCGGGATCTGGTTGTTGGCCAGGCCACCCGTCAGGCTGGTGAGCTCGGCACCTTGGCCGCTGGCTGCGCGGCGGGGGAAGGTGGCCATTACCGCGCCGGAGCCTTTCTCGGCGATGACTACCGGGTAGCCGCCGTCCAGTGCCAGGTTGTAGTCCGGCACCGGGTTGCGCTCGAAGTAATAGGGGATGGCCTCACCGGTGGTTTCCTCGGTGGTGTCGACCAACAACTTCAATTGGCGAGCCAGCGGCAGCTTCTCGTCCTTGGCGACTTTCATGGCGTACAGCGCAACGATGATGCCGTTCTTGTCATCCTCAGTGCCGCGGCCGTACATGCGATCACCCACCAGGGTGACTTTGAACGGGTCAAGGTGAGTGCCGTCGTCGAGCTTCCAGTTGTCTGGATTGACCGGCACCACGTCGGCGTGGGCATGAATGCCGACCACTTCCTTGCCTTCTCCGAGCGTAATCTCGTAGACCCGATTGTCGATGTTGCGGAACGTCAGGCCAAAGCTCTCGGCCAAGGCTTTGATCTTGTCGGCGATCTTGTGAAATTGCGGATTGTCATGCTGGGCTACGCCTTCAACCTGAAAAGTCGGGATCGCGACCAGCTCGCGCAGGTTGTCAGTGGCGGCCTTGCCGTACTTGATACGGGTATACAGGCCGAGCAGGCGGTTGATCTCGTTGTGCTGTTCGGCGGCCAGCGGCTTGCCGGCCAGGTAGGCCTTGAGGGTGTCACCCAGGTTGTCGGCCTTGGCCAGGTCGCTGCTGGCCAGCTTGCCGATAAATTGCTTGAAGTCGGCCGGGTCGCTGCCGTCGTAGGCTTTGAGGATGGCGGCCGATTGCTGCTGGGAAAGATTGGCTTGGGCCTGCGAGGTGAACAGGCCGATGCTGGCCAGCAACAGGGTCAGGGCAGAGAGTTTTTTCAGGTGCATGGGTAAGCGCATTCCTTTGCTGATGCATGAAAGGAGGTACCCGCTCGGATGAACGGGAAGCTGCTCACGCTAACACCAAAGGACAGCGGCACGGGAGTAGCAGAAACGCGACGCGGCGCACAAACGAAAAAGCCCCGGGACAAGTCCCAGGGCTTTTCAAGATATGGCGCACTCGGCGGGATTCGAACCCACGACCCCTGCCTTCGGAGGGCAGTACTCTATCCAGCTGAGCTACGAGTGCAACGCGGCGCAATGATACCCATCTTGGGGAATGGCGTCCATCGCCTTGATCTGTGGTGTTTTTCCCTGTGCATCTTTAGGCCGCTCGCACCGGGGGCGCTCCTTGCCTGTCAGCAATATCCATATTCGATATCAGTATTTCCCTAGCCATTCTTATGCTCGCTATTCTCTGGTCACAACTTGTTATAACAAGTCACCGATCAGCGAAGAGAACCATGGCCCAATTGCTCCCCCTGTCCCCGGTACCGCTCTACACCCAGCTCAAGGAACTGCTGCGCGAGCGCATTCTCGATGGCAGCTACCCCCCGCACAGCCGCATGCCCTCGGAAAACGAGCTGGGCAAGGCCTTCGATGTCAGCCGCATCACTGTGCGCCAGGCGCTGGGCGATCTGCAAAAGGAAGGGCTGATCTTCAAGATCCACGGCAAGGGCACCTTCGTCGCCAAGCCCAAGGCGTTCCAGAACGTCAGCACCTTGCAGGGTTTGGCCGAGTCGATGACGCAGATGGGCTACGAAGTGATCAACCGCCTGCGCAGCTTGCGTCACGTGCCAGCCAGTGCGCTGGTGGCAGCGCGGTTGCAGGTTGAGGAGGGAGAGCTGGTCACCGAGATCCGCCGCGTGCGCCTGATCAACCGCGAGCCGGTGTCGTTGGAGTTGACCTGGCTGCCCAAGGCGGTCGGTGAAAAGCTGGAAAAAGCCGACCTGGTCACCCGCGACATCTTCCTGGTGCTGGAGAACGACTGCGGCATACCGCTTGGCCACGCCGATCTGGCCATCGACGCGGTGCTGGCAGATAGCGACCTGACCCAGGCACTGGAGGTCGAGGAGGGCGCGCCGATCATGCGCATCGAGCGCCTGACCCACGCCGCCGACGGCACGCCGCTGGACTTCGAACACCTCTACTACCGCGGCGATGCCTTCCAGTATCGCCTGCGCATCGACCGCCAGAAGGGGGGCAAGGCATGAGTATCGAGACCCAGGACTACGACATTATCGTCATCGGCGGCGGCACCGCCGGCCCGATGGCGGCGATCAAGGCCAAGGAGCACGACAAAAGTCTGCGCGTCCTGCTGCTGGACAAGGCCAACGTCAAGCGCAGCGGCGCCATCAGCATGGGCATGGATGGCCTGAACAACGCCATTATTCCCGGCCACGCCACGCCCGAGCAGTACACCAAGGAGATCACCGTCGCCAACGATGGCATCGTCAACCAGACCGCAGTGCACGCCTATGCCACTCACAGTTTCGCCACCCTCGAGCAGCTCGACCGCTGGGGCGTGAAGTTCGAGAAGGACGAGACTGGCGACTATGCGGTGAAGAAGGTGCACCACATGGGCGCCTACGTGCTGCCGATGCCCGAGGGCCACGACATCAAGAAGGTGCTGTACCGCCAGCTCAAGCGTGCGCGGATCGAGATCAGCAATCGCATGGTCTGCACGCGGGTACTGCTCGACGGCCAGGGCGCCGCTGCCGGAGTCCTTGGATTCGACTGCCGTAGCGGTGACTTCAAGGTCGTTCGCGCCAAGGCCGTCATCCTTGCCTGCGGCGCCGCCGGCCGCCTGGGCCTGCCTTCTTCGGGTTACTTGATGGGCACCTACGAGAACCCGACCAATGCCGGTGACGGCTACGCCATGGCCTATCACGCAGGGGCTGAACTGGCCAACCTTGAGTGCTTCCAGATCAACCCGCTGATCAAGGACTACAACGGCCCGGCCTGCGCCTACGTCACTGGCCCCTTGGGTGGCTACACCGCCAACAGCAAGGGCGAACGCTTCATCGAGTGCGACTACTGGAGCGGGCAGATGATGTGGGAGTTTCATCAGGAGCTGGAGGGCGGTAATGGCCCGGTGTTCCTCAAGCTCGATCACCTGGCCGAGGAAACAATCCAGAACATCGAAGAGATCCTGCACAGCAACGAGCGCCCCAGTCGCGGCCAGTTCCACGCCAATCGTGGTACCGACTACCGCCAGCACATGGTCGAGATGCACATTTCCGAGATCGGCTTCTGCTCCGGGCATTCGGCCTCGGGCGTGTGGGTCGACGAGAAGGCCCAGACCAGCGTCAAGGGCCTGTACGCGGCGGGCGACATGGCTGCGGTGCCGCACAACTATATGCTCGGCGCCTTCACCTATGGCTGGTTCGCCGGGATCAATGCCGCGCAGTACGTGGCCGGACGGGAATTTGCCGAGGTCGATGTCGAGCAGGTCGAGCGCGAGCGGGCGCGGGTGTTCGCGCCGTTGCAGCGTGAGCACGGTCTGCCGCCAGCGCAGGTCGAGTACAAACTGCGGCGCATGGTCAACGACTACCTGCAGCCGCCCAAAGTAACGAAAAAGATGGAGATCGGCCTGGCGCGCTTCGCCGAGATCGAACGCGACCTTGCGCAGATGAAGGCCAGCAACCCCCATGAGCTGATGCGGGCGATGGAGGTCACGGTGATTCGCGACTGCGCCGAAATGGCCGCACGCGCCTCGCTGTTCCGCGAGGAAAGCCGCTGGGGGCTGTACCACCACCGGGTCGACTTCCCCGAGCGCAACGATGGCGAGTGGTTCTGCCATTGCCACCTGAAGAAGGGCGAGGACGGTGAGATGACCAGTTTCAAGAAAGCGGTCGAGCCGTACCTGATTGCCCTGGATGCCGACGAACAGACCGCGTACGACCGGCTGCGTGTAAAGGCCGATGCTGCCTGATCGCGGGGCAATCCCGCTCCCACGCCTGGGATCTAGCGTGGGAGCGGGCTTGCCCCGCGATTGCGATGCCACTGACAGAACGAGGGCCAAAGGCCCCAAGGACCCCGTGAAATGGCCTATCAACCCCAGGAAATCTTCTTTCGCAGCAGCGCCCCGGTGACCATCGACGAAGACAAGTGCATCGCCGAAAAAGGCTGCACCGTCTGCGTCGAGGTGTGCCCCATGGACCTGCTGGCCATCAACCCGGCCACGCAGAAGGCCTACATGGCCTTCGACGAATGCTGGTACTGCATGCCCTGCGAAAAGGACTGCCCGACCGGCGCCGTTAAGGTCGATATCCCGTACCTGCTGCGCTGAAACACCTGCCATCCGGCGAACCACCGGACGCCCACCTGCTGTGCCCCTCGTTTCCCACCACCCAGTCAGGGCGGCGGAGACGACTCAAATACCTAAAACGATTCGAGGGGAAACACCCATGCGCCTTGTAGCAACCGTGGCCGGCCTCGCGCTGGCAATCGCTGGCCTGAATGCCCACGCCGAAACCATCCGCGTCGCCATCGGCACCCAGGACACCACCATCAACTGCGCCACCGGCGGCCTGCTGATCCGCGAGCTGGGCCTGTTGGACAAATACCTGCCACACGATGGCAAGTACAAGGACGCCCAGTACCAGATCGAGTGGAAGAACTTCACCAGCGGCGCGCCACTGACCAACGAGATGGTCGCCGGCAAACTGGACTTCGGCGCCATGGCCGACTTCCCCGGCTCGTTCAACGGCGTCGCCCACCTCGATGCTGGCAAGCGCAGCCTGTTTATCAGCGTGCTGTCCGGTAGCGTACACGGCAGTGGCAACGGCATCGTGGTGCCGGCAGCCTCAGGCGTGCAGTCGCTGGCTGAGCTCAAGGGCAAGACCATCTCGGTGCCATTCGCCTCGACCGCCCACGGCATGCTGTTGCGCGCCGTCGCCGCCCAAGGCTGGGACCCACAGAAAGATGTGCGGATCATCGCCCAGGCGCCAGAGATTGCCGGTTCGGCCTTGCGCAGCAACCGCATCGAAGCGCATGCCGACTTCGTGCCGTTCGCCGAGCTGTTCCCCAATCGCGGCTTCGCCCGCAAGATCTTCGATGGCTCGCAGGCCAATGCGCCGACCTTCCATGGCGCGCTGGTCGATGCCGACTACGCGAAGAAATACCCCGAGGTGGTCACCGCCTACCTGCGCGCCAGCCTTGAGGCCGATCGCCTGATCGCCGCCGAGCCAGAGAAGTACAGCGAGCTGATCGAGAAGGTCACCGGCATCGAAGCCGAGGTCAATTACCTGTTCCACGGCCCGCTCGGCCTGCAGACCCGCGACCTGACCTGGAAGCCTGAATACCGCCAGGCGGTGGCTACGTCGATCGACACGCTCAAGCTGCTGAAGAAAACCGACCGTGGCCTGGACACCGCGCAGTTCATCGATGACCAGTACATTCGCGCCGCCTTCAAGCAGGCCGGGCTGGACTACGAGCAGGCGCTCAAGCACTACCAGCCACTGCCGCTCAAGGCCAATGACGCCCTGACCGGTAAGCCGATCACCGACTTCAGCCGCCTGGCGCAGATCTGGGTGCGCGGCGAAGACAAGGTGCGCCACTACGCCTCGCCTGAGGCAGCGCTCAGCGCCTTGGCGCAGCTGGAGCAGGAGGGCAAGGACATCCGCGCGATCTACGCTCAGGCCGCTGACAGCGGTATCAAGCTGTTGGCCAACCAGGCCTGGTTCGTGCGTAACGGCAAGGGCGAACTGGCAGCCTTCCTGCTCAAGGATCAGGCCGAGCAGTTCGCCAAGGCCCACGGTGGCGAGGCGCTGGACTTTGTCAGCGCCAACCAGAAGCTGGTCGCCCAGCGCTGATCGGCCGGCCCCGACCCGGCAGCGGGCGGGGCCAACCTGGGAGAATTTTCATGACAAGCACCTTCACGCGCTGGCCTGTGCGACTGGCCTCGCTGCTGGCCTGCCTGCTGTTCTGGCACCTGGCCGCGAGCAGCAAGCTGAACCTGGGCCTGTTCACCTTCACCTATGTGCCGACCCCCAAGGCGGTGCTCGATGCGGCTTGGCAACTGCTGACCTCCAGTTCGTTGCTCGCGCACCTGACCAGCAGCCTGTCGCGGGTGTTTTCCGGCTACCTGGTCGCGGCTGTGCTGGGCGTGTCCCTGGGGCTGGTGATCGGCCGCTCGAAGTGGGCCGAAGACACCCTGCTGCCCCCCCTGGAGGTGCTGCGGCCGATCCCGGCGGTGGCGTGGATTCCACTGGCGATCCTGATGTTTCCATCGTCTGAGCTGTCGATGGTGTTCATCACCTTTACCGGCGCGCTGTTCCCGATCCTGCTCAACACCGTGCATGGCGTCGAGGCGGTCGACCCACGCCTGGTCGCCTCGGCGCGCAGCCTGGGTGCCGGGCGCTACGCGATTCTGCGCGAGGTGATCTTGCCGGGTGCGCTGCCGAGTATCGTCACTGGCCTGGCCATTGGCATGGGCACCTCGTGGTTCTGCCTGGTCACTGCCGAGATGATCGCCGGGCAGTTTGGCATCGGCTACTACACCTGGGAGTCCTACACCTTGCAGAACTACCCGGACATCATCGTCGGCATGCTGTTGATCGGCGTTCTGGGCATGGGCAGCAGTGCCCTGGTCAAACGCCTCGGCGCGCTGGCCACGCCCTGGTATCGGCTGCGGAGGGGCGCATGATGAGCAGTTATCAACAGGCCCCCGAGCCTGGCCGTATCGAAGCGCATGGCGTGTCGATACGCCTGGGGCAGGGCAATCAGGCGTTCGAGGCGGTACAGGCGCTGGACTTCACCATTGCGCCGGGCGAGTTCGTCTGCATCCTGGGGCCATCGGGTTGTGGCAAGTCCACCCTGTTGGGGGCTTTGGCCGGTCATCTGTTGCCCAGCTCGGGCGTGCTCGAGGTCGATGGCGCGCCGGTCGCGGGGCCATCGCCGGAGCGCGGCATGGTCTTCCAGCATCACACCCTGCTGCCGTGGCGCAGCGTGCTCGACAATGTGGCCTTCGGCCTGAAGATGCAGGGCCAGGGCAAGCCTGAGCGGCATCGACGCGCCAGCGAAATGCTCCAGCTGGTGGGCCTGGCCGACTTCGCTGAACGCTGGCCAAGCCAGCTCTCTGGCGGTATGCAGCAGCGCGCCGAAATTGCCCGGGTGCTGATCAATCGCCCGCGCCTGCTGCTGATGGACGAACCCTTCGGCGCCCTCGACGCGCAAACCCGCTCACGCATGCAAGAGTTGCTGCTGGATATCTGGACGCGCATCCGCACCACCGTGGTGTTCGTCACCCATGACATCGACGAGGCGCTGTTCCTGGCTGACCGGGTGTTGGTAATGAGCCCACGCCCAGGTCGTTTCATCGAAGACCTGCGCCTGAGTTTTGCTCGCCCACGCCGCGCCAGCTTGCTGACCAGCGCGCAGTTCACCCATCTCAAGCGTCACTGCCTGGCCTTGCTGCGCCACGAGGAAGGCCGCGAACTGCCGCGCCTGACGCCACTTGGCCTGCCCGACACTGACCCTCCACCGCTACGGATCGCGCTATGACTGAACGAACTACAGACCACCCCGATATTGTCGAATTGCTCCCGCGTTTGAACGCCGACGACGCGGCCGTGCGGCGCATCGCCCTGATCGACTTGGCCGATCTGGAAGAGCCCGAGGGCTTGCCGTGGCTGACTGATGCGCTGCTGGTCGACTCCTCGACCGAGGTACGCACCGAGGCGGCGCGTTTGCTCGAAGCCTGGGAACAGCCAGATGTGGTGCAAGCACTGTGTGCTGCGCTGGCCGACAGCGCCGAGCCGGTGCGCCTGGCCGCCGCGCAAAGCCTCAGTGAGTTGAAGAGCCTGGAAGCGGGCTTGCTGATCTTGCCTTGGGTGAACCATGCCGATGCCTTTGTGCGCGCCAGTGCGTTGCGTGCCCTGCGCGAACTGCGCCTGGAAAACGCCGCAGGCCCGGCGCTGCTGGCGCTGCAAGATGCGGACGCTGCGGTGCGTCGCGAAGCCGTGGGAATTCTTGGCTGGCTCAAGCATGAGCCGGCCTTGCCAGCGTTGGCCGCGCTCGCTGCGCAGGAGCCGGACACCGAGGTGCGCCGCGCAGCCATTGGGGCGTTGGGCCTGGCCCGGGATAGCAGCGTGTTGCCCGCGCTGACTGCGGCATTGCGCGACGAGGCCTGGCAGGTGCGTGAAGAAGCCGCCACCACCTTGGGCAAGGTCGGCCATGCCCAGGCCGGCCCGGCATTGGTCGAGGCCTTGGCCGATGATTATTGGCAGGTACGCCTGCGCGCGGCACGCTCGCTGGGGCGCCTGCGTTTCCGCCAGGCCCTGCAAGGGCTGGCCGAGCTGCTCGGCCACGGCATCGCCAACTTGCGCAAGGAGGCCGCGTTGGCCTTGGGTGAATTGGGCGATAGCGCCGCGCTGCCGGCGTTGCGCAATGCCGAGGCTGACAGTGATCCGGAAGTGCGCAAAGCGGTGCGCATTGCCCTGGCGCAATTGCAGGGGGCGGCATGATGAACGCGCCGAGCGGGTTACGTAATGTGCGCGGGCAGGGCGAGTTGGCGGTGCAATGGGCAGATGCGCTGCAGGTGATCAGCCATGTGCGGCTCAGGGGAGCGTGCCCCTGCTCGCAATGCCGGGCAAGCACACTGCGCGGGGGCATTTCGGCGGTGCGCGATGATGTTCGGGTTGAGCGGATCGAGGTGCAGGGGTATGGCGTGCAGTTGGTGTTCAGCGATGGGCATGAGCGCGGGATCTACCCCTGGCAGTATCTTCGGGAGCTGGGTTGAAGCCGCTGGCCTCATCGCGGGGCAAGCCCGCTCACACGCATGCCCGAGCAAATGGTCGCGTGGGAGCGGGCTTGCCCCGCGATAAGGCCAGTGAACTCAAAGTGCGATCAGTTCTGGGCGTAGACCTTCCACCCGCTGCACTGGCGGCTTCAGATAGCCGCCATCTCCGGTAATCTGGTGCAGGACCTTCTCGCGTAACCCATGCAACGCGACTCCGGTGCGCTGGCGCGGGTGGTCGAGGTCGATTTCCACTACCGCCTTGATCCGACCGGGTCGTGGCTCCAGCACCACCACCCGATCCGCCAGATAAGTCGCCTCTTCGGCATCGTGCGTCACCAGCAGGGTGGTAATCCCTGAGCGCTCGCGGATCGCCAGCAGCTCATCCTGCAACTGCTGGCGGGTCAATGCATCCAGCGCGCCGAACGGCTCGTCCAGCAGCAGGATGCGTGGGCTGGCGACCAAGCCGCGGGCGATCGCCACCCGCTGTGCCATGCCACCCGACAACTGATGCGGATAGGCCGATTCAAACCCGACCAAACCCACCAACTGCACGTATTCATGCACGCGCCGCGCGCGCTCGCCCTGGGTGAGCTTCTCGTTGACCAAACCCAGGCCAATGTTCTGCTCGACATTCAACCAAGGGAATAGCCGATGCTCCTGGAACACGATGCCGCGTTCGCCACCAATGCCGTGTACCGGCTGGCCATCGACGCGGATACTGCCGCTGTAGTCGGTATCCAGCCCCACCAGCAAGCGCAGCAGGGTCGACTTGCCGCACCCCGAGGCGCCGACGATGGCGATGAACTCGCCTTGGTTGATCGATAGGTCGAAATTACGGATGGCCTCCAATGCCTGGCCGTCGACGGTGAAGGTCTTGCTGACCTGCTCGAAGCTCACCAGCGGGGGCGTGGCGTCAGCCTGGTTGGCGGCGTGCAAAGCGGCATTGATAAAGGCGTTCATGCGGTTCTCCAGCGCGTGGCGCGCGATTCGAGGCGTTGTCCAAGGTTGCCCAGCAGGGCGCCGACCAGGCCGATCAGGACCATCGCGGCCATCACCTGGTCCATGCGGAAAAGCTGTTGCGCGCCGAGCATCAGGCTAGCGATGCCGCCGTCCGAGGGCATGAAGTATTCCGCACCAATGGTGCCCAGCCAGGCATAGATCAGCGACAGGCGCAGGCCGGCGAATATGGCTGGGGCGGCGCCGGGCAGGACCAGCAAGCGCAGGCGGTGCGGCAGGTCCAGGCGCAGCGCGCGGGCGGCTTCGGCCAGCTGCGGCGACAGGCTGGCGATGCCACGTTGGGTGGCGATGAACAGCGGGAAGAATGCCGCCAGGCCGACGAACACCAACTTGGCCCCTTCGCCCAGGCCAAACCAGGCGGTCAGCAGCGGCACCCAGGCAAAGATCGCCACTTGGCGCAGCGCCGAAAGGCTCGGCCCGAGTAGACGTTCGGACCTGTTCGACAGCCCCAGCAGCACCCCCAGCAAAAAGCCTGCGCCGCCGCCAATCAGCAGGCCGGCCAGGGTGCGTTGCAGGCTCAGGCGCAGTGCTTCAAGCAGCGAGCCGTCTGCCACACCAGCTTTCAGACTGTGCAGCACGCCGAGGGGCGAGGTGAGTATGTTGTCGTCGACCCAGCCGAAACTGCTGCTCGCCTGCCACAGTGCCAATAGCGCCAGCGGTAGCAGCAAGCCTTGCCAGGCTCGCGGCACGCTGCTGCGACGTTGCTCGCCAGTGGCCGGTTGTGGCCAGTACAGCAGGCGTCGTTCAAGGCTGCTGAAGCCGCGATCCATGCACGCCCCGACCAGACCGATCAACAGGATGCAGAGCAATACCAGATCGAGCATGAACAGCTGTCGGCCCCAGACCATCAGGTAGCCGATGCCCTCGCTTGAGGCCAGTAGCTCGACCGCCAGCAGTGAGGTCCAGCCCGTCGCCAGGGCCAGGCGCACGCCCGCCAGGAACGAGGGCAGGGCGGCTGGCAGCAGCAGACGCCGGAACACCAAGTGACGCGGCAGACGCAGGGTTGCGGCCGCTTCGCGTAGTTTCGGTTGGGCGTCGCGCACGCCGACCAGGGTATGCAGGGTTACTGGCACCACGATGGCCTTGATCAGCACTACCAGCTTGAGCAGCTCGCCGATGCCGAAAAACAGCATGAACAACGGAATCCAGGCCAGCGTGGGGATCTGCGCCAACGCCACGAACGTTGGCAGCACCAGCGTTTGCGCTCGTCGCGAGGCGCCCAGCCAGGTGCCCAGCAACAGCCCGCCGGTAATCCCCGCGAGCAGCCCCCAGGCCAGGCGTTGCACACTTATCCACAGGTGGCTCCAGAGTTCACCGGTACCGAAGTCCAGTGCGCTCTGCCAGACCAGCGTCGGCGCCGGCAGAATCTGTTCGCTCATCCAGTGCAAGTGGCTGGCGCTCACCCACAATGCGGCCAGCGCCAAAGGCAGCAGCCAGGGCAGTAGGCGCTCGGCGCCAATTCGCCATCTCGGCAGGGCCGGCAAGGCAGGCCCCGAGGTCAGCAGTTCGCTCATCGGGCATCTCTCGAAGCGTTGTTAGGTTATTCATTTATGGAATAAAAAATCTCCATTAATGTACTTCAAGAGATAAGAGCATGCGTTTCATGCATGGGGAAGCCTCTCGACGTTGCGTTTTCCTCATATTTTCCATGCGTTTCACGCAAGCCGGGCTGCGGCCCGCGCAACGCCTGATTTATATCTTTCAGTTACTAAAAAATGAACATTTGATCTTTGTTGGTGCTAAGCAGACCCGCCTAGCTTCTGGCCAAAGCGCCGGCCCTCGCCGGTGGCAGCCTGCCAAGGAGCCTTGCCATGAAAAGCCCACTGCGTCATTTGCTCAGTCGTTTCGCCCCCACCCTGCTGGCTGGCGTGCTCAGCGCCTTTGCGCTGAACGCGCAGGCCGCCGAGGTCGACACCATCCGCATTGCCGTGCCCGACTTGAGCGCTGGCAGCAAGCCCAGCGCGGGCGGGGTGGTGGATGTGCTGCGCAGCCAGCAACTGCTGGAGAAAGAGTTTGCCAAGGACGGCATCCAGATCGATTGGCGCTTCTTCAAGGGCGCAGGTCCGGTGATCAACGAAGCCCTGGCCAACGGCCAGGCGGACTTCGCCTATCTGGGCGATCTGGCGGCGATCATCGGCAAGGCCAATGGCCTGGATACCCGCGTGCTGTCGGCCGGGGTGCGCGGGGTGAAAAGCTACCTGGGCGTGGTGCCAGGCTCCGGGATCAAGACCCTGCAAGACCTCAAGGGCAAGCGGGTGGCGGTATTTCGCGGCACGGCCAACCAACTGTCATTTGCCAGTGCCTTGGCCAGCCAAGGGCTGTCGGAGCGCGATCTGAAGGTCATCAACCTGGACTTCAACGCCGCCAATGCCGCCATTGCTGCCAAGCAGATCGACGCCACTTGGGGGCTTTCCAACCTGCTCTCGCTGCGCGATCGCGGCTTGGTCGAACTGCCGGTCAACTCGCGTGACCTCAAGGGCGCTGGCAGCACCCAGGCGGTGCTGCTTGGCACCGGCGAATTCATTCGCCAGCACCCTGCGCTGACCGCCCGCCTGGTCAAGGCTCAGCAGCAGGCCACCGAGTGGCTGCGCGATGAGAACAACCGCGAGGCCTACGTCGATCTGGTGGCGAGCACCGCCAACTATCCCAAGGTGATCCTCGAAGGCGACCTGGCCCAGGAGAACCTCGCGCACTACTTCGATCCGCGGCTGGACGCCGAATTCGTCGGCCTGCTGCAACAGGGCGTCGACCTGGCGGCCAAGGAACGCCTGATCCGTCGCAGCTTCCAGGTTTCTGATTGGATCGAGCCGCGTTTCCTCGATGCCGTGCTGCAAGCACAACAGGCCACCCAGGCCGCTCGCTGATAACCGCAAAGCCCCATCATTTGACCGTGAGGACCACCGCAATGAGCAATGCCGCACTGGCCACCGCGCCGCACACCGTTGAGCTCGACATCCAGCCGATTGCCGGCCGCATCGGCGCCGAGATACGCGGGGTCAAGCTTGCCGCCGACCTCGATGCAGCGACCGTCGAGGCCATTCAGGCCGCCTTGGTCGAGTACAAGGTGATCTTCTTCCGTGAGCAGACCCATCTGGATGACCAGAGCCAGGAAGGCTTCGCCAAGTTGCTCGGCGAGCCGGTCGCCCATCCCACGGTGCCCGTGGTCGATGGCACCAGTTACTTGTTGCAACTTGATGGTGCCGAAGGGCAGCGGGCCAACTCCTGGCACACCGACGTGACCTTTGTCGATGCCTACCCCAAGGCCTCGATCCTGCGCAGCGTGGTGGCGCCGACCTCAGGCGGCGATACGGTTTGGGCCAACACGGCAGCGGCATATCGCGAGTTGCCGGAGGCGCTGCGCGAGCTGGCGGACAAATTGTGGGCGGTGCACAGCAACGAGTACGACTACGCCAGCCTCAAGCCCGACGTTGACCCCGCCAAGCTTGAGCGTTATCGCAAGGTGTTCACCTCGACCGTTTACGAGACCGAGCATCCAGTGGTGCGGGTGCACCCGATCAGTGGCGAGCGGGCGTTGCAGTTGGGGCATTTCGTCAAGCGTATCAAGGGCTATTCGCTGGCTGACTCGCAGCATTTGTTTGCCGTGTTGCAGGGCCATGTGACGCGCCTGGAGAACACCGTGCGCTGGCGCTGGCAGGCGGGCGATGTGGCGATCTGGGATAACCGCGCCACCCAGCATTATGCGGTCGATGACTATGGGACCCAGCCACGGATCGTGCGCCGGGTGACCTTGGCAGGGGAGGTGCCGGTGGGGGTCGATGGGCAGTTGAGCCAGACTACGCGCAAAGGCTGATATCGCTAGGGCCGCTTCGCCAGTCAAGTCCGGGCAAGCCCGCTACACAGGTACAGCGCGATTCCTGTAGCGGGCTTGTCGGTGCGCTGAACCACCGCGAACGAGGGCTCGCAAGAATGGGGAATTGTTACTCAGCCACCGCGTTCTTGGCCAAAATCGCATTGGCCAACTCCATGTCGCTAGCCTCCACCCCGGGATTCTCCACACGCACCTGGCGAATCGCCGCTTCCAGGAACGGCCCACGAATCGCCCCTTCGCTGGCCACGAAGCTACCGGCATCATCCTGTGCGGCGACTACCAGCTTGTGATCCTTGAAGGTCAGGTAGGTCGACGCAGTGGTAGCGCCGGAAGAAATCACGTTACGCCAGAACGTGTCGGCCATGACGCCGCTAACGGGCAGGCAGAGCAGAGCAGCAGCGGCGATGGCTGTTTTGAGACGCATGGTGAATAACCTCGAATGATGAGGGCTGAAAAATGCCCGCTGTTGGAGCGGCTTTCAGTCATCCAAGTTCCCTTTTTCAAAGGGATTTTTCATCAGCTACAGACCCTCAGCACCTCGCTCAGGCTGGTCAATCCACGGGCGATTTTGTCTTCACCGCTGCGCCGTAGATCGTGCAGCCCTTCGCGCACGGCCTGCTGACGCAAGCTGGCCAGGTCAGTGTCCGGGCCGATACTGGCGCGCAGGCCAGCGCCCGGCACCAGCAACTCGAACAGCCCGGTGCGACCGTGATAACCGGTGCCGCGGCATAGCCGGCACGGCGTGCTGTGCAGGCCTGCCGTACCTTGGCAGTCGACACACAAGGTGCGCACCAGGCGTTGAGCCATGACCCCGATCAAGGTCGCCTTGATCAGGTAATCGGCCACGCCCAGCTCCTGCAAACGGGTGATCGCGCCGCAGGCGTCGTTGGTGTGCAGGGTCGACAGTACCAGATGACCGGTAAGTGCAGCCTGGACTGCGACCTGAGCAGTTTCGCGGTCACGGATTTCACCGATCATGATGATGTCTGGGTCTTGGCGCAGCAGCGCGCGTACGCCGTTGGCAAAGCCTAGGTCCAGGCTGGGCTGGACTTGCAGCTGGTTGAAGGCTGGCTCCAGCCGCTCGATCGGGTCTTCGATGGTGCACAGGTTGATCTGGGGCGTGGCCAGGCGTTTGAGGCTGGCATAGAGGGTGCTGGTCTTGCCCGAGCCGGTCGGCCCGGTCAGCAGGATGATGCCCTGGCGCTGGTTGAGCAGACCTTCCCACTGGCTCAGCAACACGCCATCCAGGCCCAGGTGATCGAAGTTCTCGTGCAATTGCTCTGGGTCGAACAGGCGCAGCACCAACTTTTCACCGAATGGCGTTGGCAGTGTGGACAGGCGCAGCTCGACCTCGGCGCCACCTGGCAGGCGGCTCTTCAAACGGCCATCTTGCGGGCGGCGCTTTTCGGCCACGTCCATCCGTCCCAGGTGCTTGATCCGGCTAACCAGGGCCAATGTCACGCTGGCGGGAAAGGCGTACACGGTATGCAGCAGACCATCGATCCGGTAGCGCAGCTGGCCCTGCTCGCGGCGCGGCTCAAGGTGGATATCGCTGGCGCGCTGTTCGATGGCGTACTGCAGCAGCCAATCGACGATGTGCACGATATGGGCGTCGTCTGCGCTGGCTTCAGCCTGGCGCCTGCCCAGTTCCAGCAGCTGCTCCAGCTCGCCTAGCCCGTGGTCTTGTTGCAAGCCTGCGCCCTGTACCGAGTGCGCCAGGCGAAACAGGGTTTGACCGAGTTGGCGAATTTGCAGCGGGCTGGCCAGCACGCGCTGGATGGTCTTGCCCAGACTGCGCGCAAGATCGGCCTCCCATTCGCGTTGATAGGGTTGGGCGCTGGCGACAGTGACGCTGTGATCGTCCACCGCTACCGCGAGAATGCCGTGGCGGTTAGCGAAGGCGCGCGACATCACTGCGCTGATGCGCGACAGGTCGAGCTGCAATGGGTCGATGCGCAGGAAGGGTTGCTCGACCTTATCGGCAAGCCATTGGCAGAGGGTGTCCAGATCAAGGCGCTGGCCGGGGTGCTGGCGGTCTTCCAGGGCCAGTCGAGCGATGGTTTCCAGGGGATGGTCGGCAGCTGGGGCGGGGTGTTCGAGTACCTGAAGGGCGTCATTGGGTTGCAGGCGTTGCTCGGCCAGCAGGGTGTCGAGCAGGCGGTTCAGGTCGAGGTCGTGGTTGTTGGCGGTGTGCATGCTGGCGGCGTCCTTGCCGAGGAGGGGGAGTCCTGGAAAGGCTAGTCGGGCGGTGGTTGCACAGTGTCGGTGAACAGTTGCCGGATTTTACCGGGGCAGTGCCGGCCCTATCGCGGGGCAAGCCCGCTCCCACGATGATCGGCAGGTAGCCAGTTGCTAGCTGATCAGCAGGAAGTCGCTCCTGGAGCTGATCAGCAGGCTGCCAGCTCGTGAAGCTGCGGTTGGTTGACCAGCTCCACATCCGCCACACACACCAGGTTACGCAACTTTTGCGCGATCACCTCGGCGCGGTGCCAGCTCAAGCCACCGATGCCGATTTCGATATCCAGCCAATCCCCCTGCTGGCTCATCTGCACGCTGGTGGGTGTAAGAAACTGCAAGGCAAACAGGTTCAGCACCCGGCACAGGCTGTCTGGCTCGGCCTCAGCCTGCAGCTGATAGCGCACACTGCTGTGGGCGGCGCTGGCGGCCCAGGCGTCGGTGCGGGGTAGGGTGTCGGGCCGTTCGAGTGCGTTCATTGCTGTTCTCCACCAGGATGGGAGAATTCTGGCACGCTTGAAGCGGCATTTTTTCGCTATGATTCGATTAGTTTGCCATGTTGGCAGATTGAATGATTCGTGATTTGGCAATTCGGAGAATTATCAATGCAAGCCGAGCTGGATGCTTACGACCGGCGAATTCTTGAGCTGCTCCAAGAGGATGCGTCGCTGTCCAGCGCGCAGATCGCCGAGCGGGTCGGCCTCTCGCAGTCGCCGTGTTGGCGTCGGATTCAGCGATTGAAAGAGGAGGGTGTCATTCGTGGCCAGGTCACGCTGCTCGACCGCAAGAAGGTCGGCCTGAACACGCAGATCTTCGCCGAAGTGAAGCTAAACGCCCACGGGCGCTCGAACTTCGCTGGCTTCACCGAAGCGATCCGCGAATTTCCAGAGGTGTTGGAGTGCTACGTGCTGATGGGCTCAGTGGACTTCCTGCTGCGCATCGTCACCCCGGACATTGAAGCTTACGAACGATTTTTCTTCGAAAAGCTGTCGAATGTACCGGGGATCCAGGAGGTCAATTCGATCGTGGCCTTGTCCGAGATCAAGTCCACGACCAGCTTGCCATTAACGCGTTGAAGGCGACTTGAGCAGGTGCTTCCAAGCGCGGTTCTGCTCGATTGCGCGGGCTTGCTCGATGCGCGCGTCCTGCAGCGCCAGAGACTGCTCCTCGTCCTCGGACAGCGGCTGCTCAGCCAGCTGGTGCAGCTTGTTCAGCTCGCCGTAGAGGCGGTCCAGCTGAGGCACGTCCAGCACTTGCCGGGCGTGGTGCAGCCAGGCTTGCAGGGTCTCGATGCGCGGTAGCTGCTCGGCCAGGTCTTCCGGACGCTGGACATACAGTGGCAGCTTCAGGGCGCGGGCTTCTTCGCCGAGCAAGTGTTGCAGCCAGCTCGACAGCTGCGCCTTGCCCTGGCGTTCACCACGGCCTTTACGCTCGACGGTCCAGGCTCGGGCAGTGAGCCAGCGCGAGGTTTGCAGGGAGAACTGGCCCCAGCGCGGGTCTTCCAGCTCTTCGGCGAACTGCTCAGGGGCGGCGCGACGAATGTCTTCATCATCGTTGCCGGCCATTACCAGCGGGCGCCAGTCTTCCAGCAGTGCATCGAGGCTGGCGCGCAGCTCGCGGGTGGTTGGCCGCGGCGCCGCCTGGCCCAGGCTACCGACCAGGGCGCGCAGCTCTGCCAGGCAACGTACCCAGTCCTTGAGCAGGCTCCAATGGCCGTTGTGGCGATACTGCTCGGCCAAACGCTGGCTGCTGCCCAACAGTTGCCAGGCGAGCGCAGCAAAGGCGTCGTCCACCGCCATTTCGGCATCCAGCTCGGTGCCCGGCAGGCCCAGCTCGTAGCTGTCTGGCTCAAGCAGGCGGTAGCCGCGCTCGGCCTTGCTGATGTCGCAGGGCATCAGGGCCAGGGTGGCGGACAGTTCGGCGGCCAGTTCCAGCAGCGCTTCAGGTGCGCCTTCACGCAGCTCCAGCTCCAGCTCGCAGATTTCTTCCTTGCGCTTGCCGGCGATGACGAAGCCCTGATCCAGCGCGGCCTCGATGACGACCTTGGCCTTGCCACGACCCCAGGAGATTTCGGCGAACTCGCGGGTGAAGTCGGTGGTGAACAGTGGCTTGATGGTTTTCTTGTCGAGCTCGGCCAGTTGCTCGGGCCAGCAGCTGGCGTCGAGTTTCTTCAGGTCGAGCTTGGCTTTGTCCAGCTGCCACTCGTACTCATTGCGCTCTGACAGCCCGGCGACGCTCTGGCCGCGGCACTTGAGGGTCTGGATGACGACATCGCCATCACGGCGCAGGCGCAGCGCGACACGGGCGGCGGACAGTTCACGCGCGGGGGTGTCGAAGTACTGGTTGAGCAGTTCGCGGGTCTGCCAGCCGGACTTGTTGCGCTTCTTCAGCAGGGGGTGCTCGCGCAGGGCGGCGAGGGTCTCGCGGCTGGCGCGGAGTTTGAGTTCGGTTTCTTTGTGCATCGCGGGCTCGAAGGAGGGGGCATCGTGGTGTGCAGTCTACAGCAGTACACCCGCAAGGGTTCATTTGAGGTGGTGGATGGTTTGTGGTGTACCGGGGCCGCTGCGCGCCCCATCGCAGGCTTCGCCAGCTCCCACGGGCCCCGCTCGACTTTTGTGGGAGCAACTGTCTTTCTGTGGGAGCTGGCGGCAGCCTGCAATGGGGCGCGCAGCGGCCCCGACAGTGCTTGCTCGGCCAGCGGCATGCAGGGTTATGATGAACCCACGCTTTTGAGGAGTACGCGCATGCCGTTGCCGTCGCTGAAAGACCAGTTCGCCGCCCTGATCGCTGCGCCTTCGGTCAGTTGTACCCAGCCTGCGCTGGATCAGTCCAACCGTCAGGTCATCGAGCTGTTGGCCGGCTGGCTGGGCGATCTGGGCTTCAAGTGCGATATCCAGCAGGTCACCCCCGGCAAATTCAACCTGCTGGCCAGCCGGGGCACGGGTCCTGGCGGCTTGGTACTGGCTGGCCACAGCGACACTGTGCCGTACGATGCCCAGTTGTGGAAAACCGACCCGCTGAAGCTGACCGAGGTCGGTGATCGCTGGGTCGGCCTGGGCAGCTGCGACATGAAGGGTTTCTTTGCCCTGGTCATCGAGGCGGTGCTGCCGCTGCTGGAGCATGACTTCAAACAGCCGCTGCTGATCCTCGCGACCTGTGACGAAGAAAGCTCCATGTCCGGCGCGCGCGCCCTGGCCGAAGCGGGCCAGCCACTTGGCCGCGCGGCGGTGATCGGTGAGCCCACCGGGCTCAAGCCGATCCGCATGCACAAGGGCATCCTCATGGAGCGCATCGAGATTCTCGGCCGCAGTGGCCATTCGTCGGATCCAAGCCTGGGCCGCAGTGCCATGGAAGCCATGCACGCGGTGATGGGCGAGATGATCGCCCTGCGCCAGCAATGGCAGCAGACCTACCGTAATCCGCAGTTCAGCGTGCCGACACCGACCCTGAATTTCGGCTGTATCCATGGCGGCGACAACCCCAACCGCATTTGTGGCCAGTGCGCGCTGGAGTTCGACCTGCGCCCGCTGCCGGGTATGGACCCAGAGCAACTGCGCGCGGCCATCCGCGAGAAACTGGTGCCGCTAGCCGAGCAGCTCGATGTGCGTATCGACTACAAACCGCTGTTCCCGGAGGTGCCGCCGTTCGAGCAAGCGGCCGACGCCGAACTGGTGCAAGTGGCCGAGCGCCTGACCGGCCATCGCGCCGAAGCGGTGGCCTTTGGCACCGAAGCGCCGTACCTGCAGCAGCTGGGTTGCCAGACCATTGTGCTGGGCCCTGGCGACATTGCCTGTGCCCATCAGCCGGGCGAGTACCTGGAAATGTCACGTATCGAGCCTACCGTGCGTCTATTGCGTGATCTGATCAGGCACTATTGCCTGAGCTAAACGTCCATTGACCTGATTCGTTCCTGCCTAGAGGAGAGTACGCGTGACCGCAAGCCTGTTCCGACGATGACTTTCGAACGTTGTGCGCCTTGACCGTTCTCCGTCCACTTATCCACAGGCTCTGTCATGCCCGAATACGTCAACTGGCTACGCCATGCGTCCCCGTACATCAATGCCCATCGCGACTGCACCTTCGTGGTCATGCTTCCTGGCGATGGCGTCGAACACCCGAATTTCGGCAACATCGTCCACGACCTGGTACTGCTGCACAGCCTTGGCGTGCGCCTGGTGCTGGTCCATGGCTCGCGTCCGCAGATCGAGAGCCGTCTGTCGGCCCGCGGCCTCACCCCGCACTATCACCGCGGCATGCGTATCACTGATGCCGCCACCCTGGACTGCGTGATCGATGCGGTCGGCGCCCTGCGGGTGGCCATCGAGGCGCGTCTGTCGATGGACATGGCCGCTTCGCCGATGCAGGGCTCGCGCCTACGCGTGGCCTCCGGCAACCTGGTCACCGCCCGCCCAATCGGCGTGTTGGAAGGGGTGGATTATCACCATACCGGTGAAGTCCGGCGGATCGACCGCAAAGGCATCAGCCGGCTGCTCGATGAGCGCTCCATCGTGCTGCTGTCGCCATTGGGCTATTCACCGACCGGCGAGATTTTCAACCTGGCCTGCGAAGACGTGGCCACCCGCGCTGCGATCGAGCTGGGCGCCGACAAGCTGCTGCTGTTTGGCGCCGAGCCGGGCTTGCTCGATGAGAATGGCCGGCTGGTGCGTGAGTTGCGGCCACAGCAGGTCGCGCCGCATCTGCTCCGCCTGGGTACTGACTATCAGGGTGAATTGCTCGATGCCGCCGCCGAGGCCTGCAAAGGCGGCGTGGCGCGCAGTCATATCGTCAGTTATGCCGATGACGGTGCGCTGCTCACCGAGCTGTTCACCCGCGACGGCGGCGGCACCCTGGTAGCCCAGGAGCAGTTCGAGATTGTCCGTGAGGCGACCATCGAGGATGTCGGCGGCCTGCTGGAACTGATCAGCCCGCTGGAAGAGCAGGGCATTCTGGTTCGCCGCTCGCGTGAGGTGCTTGAGCGTGAGATCGAGCAGTTCAGCGTGGTCGAGCGCGACGGCATGATCATCGCGTGTGCGGCGCTGTATCCCATTGCTGATTCCGAAGCGGGGGAGCTGGCGTGTCTGGCGGTGAACCCGGAGTACCGTCATGGCGGGCGCGGCGATGATTTGCTGGAGCGGATCGAGACGCGGGCGAGGGCGTTGGGGTTGAAAACCCTGTTCGTGCTGACTACGCGCACGGCGCACTGGTTCCGCGAGCGCGGCTTTGAGCCAAGCGGCGTCGAGCGGCTGCCGGCGGCGCGGGCGTCGCTGTACAACTTCCAGCGTAATTCGAAGATTTTCGAGAAGTCGATCTAAGCGGGGGCAGTGCTAGGCATTATCTCAGCGCTGCCTGTACTGGGGCTGCACAGCAGCCCCAATACACACGACACAAAGCGCACTACGAAAAACGCCGTCTGAGAAGACGGCGTTTTCATTTACACGGTATGCAGATACCAGTTGTACTCGAGGTCAGAGATCGAGTGCTCGAACTCCTCCAGCTCGCTCTCCTTGCACGCGACAAAGATGTCGATGTACTTCGGATCGATGTACTTGTTGAGGATCTCGCTGTCGTCCAACTCGCGCAGCGCATCGCGCAGGTTGTTCGGCAGGCTTTGCTCCAGCTGCTCGTACGAGTTGCCTTCGATTGGCGCGCCAGGCTCGATCTTGTTGGTCAGGCCATGGTGCACGCCTGCCAGCACGGCCGCCATCATCAGGTACGGGTTGGCGTCGGCACCGGCTACACGGTGCTCAAGACGCACGGCGTCCGGCGAGCCGGTGGGTACGCGTAGGGCCACGGTGCGGTTGTCCAGGCCCCAGCTCGGCGCGTTGGGCACGTAGAACTGAGCGCCGAAACGGCGGTACGAGTTGACGTTCGGGCAGAGGAACGCCATCGACGCGGGCAGGGTCTCGAGCACACCGCCGACAGCGTGACGTAGCGCGGCGTTCTGCTCGGGATCCTCGCTGGTGAAGATGTTGTTGCCATCTTTGTCCAGCACGGAAATGTGTACATGCAGGCCGTTGCCTGCCTGGCCCGGGTAGGGCTTGGCCATGAAGGTGGTGTCCATTTCATGGTCGTAGGCGATGTTCTTGATCAAGCGCTTGAGCAGCACCGCGTAGTCACAGGCCTTGAGCGGGTCGGCGACGTGGTGCAGGTTGACTTCGAACTGCGCCGGGGCGCTTTCCTTGACGATGGCGTCGGCCGGAATCCCCTGCTCTTTGGCACCTTCGAGGATGTCCTGCAGGCAATCGGCGTATTCGTCGAGGTCGTCGATCAGGTAAACCTGGGTCGACTGTGGGCGTTTGCCGGAAATCGGCGAGCGCGGCGGTTGTGGGCGGCCATTCACGTTCTCCTGGTCGATCAGGTAGAACTCCAGCTCGAAAGCGGCGCAGATGGTCAGGCCCAATTCATCGAACTTGCTCACGACCTGACGCAGCACTTCACGTGGATCGGCGAAGAACGGCTCGCCTTCGATCTCGTGCATGGTCATCAGCAACTGAGCGGTCGGGCGTTTTTGCCAGGGCTCGTTGGACAGCGTGTCAGGGATCGGATAGCAGATGCGGTCCGCATCGCCGATGTCCAGACCCAGGCCCGTGCTTTCAACGGTAGAGCCGTTGATGTCGAGGGCGAAGAGGGAGGCCGGCAGGTTAATGCCTTTCTCGTAAACCTTGTGGAGGCTGGTGCGCTCAATGCGCTTGCCGCGCACCACACCATTCATATCTGCAATCAGAAGGTCAACGTAGAGAACCTCAGGATGTTCCTTAAGGAACGCGTTCGCTTCGTTAAGCTGAACGGCACGCGGGGGTACCGACATGATGCAACACCTTTGTTGTTAAAAATATCAATCAAGGGGGGCTTGCAACCCCAGTCAATCGGAAAGACCTACTGAAGTCAAGCCAACCCCATGATGCCCTGAAATGGCACATCGACGGCCGATTTGCTGCATATCGGGGCGTGCCATTATCCGCTATTTTCCCTCGGAAGGGTTATCTCACGCGGGCCGTGTTTTATTTTTTACGGAGATGTTGTGTAAAAAAATGAACAAGGCTAAGCTCGGCCTCAACCCAAAACACAATAATACGAGGGTCACATGGTCCGCTTGCCGCGACCTGCACGTGCTGCCTGCGCAGCGCATTCAGGTACCCGTTCCGCTCGCCGCAAGGTCTTCGCGCACAGCGCCGTAGCCGTCGATGCCCTGGCCGCAATAATTGACGGTCGGCACGGTCCATTCACCTTAAGTAGCAGTTTACTGCACGCCTTTCGTTTTTCCTGCCCTTCGAATGCTTCATGGATACACGCCTTGCGCGGGTATCCAGTGACGTCCTGCGCGCGCCGCTTTGCTTTGCCACGGCAGTGCATCCAGAATCAATGCGTGGGTCTGCTGCGGCCATTTCAGCCGAGCAGCGTCCACCTTGATCGACGCCAGGCGTCAGTAGCGCCCGACATACTCCAGCCGGGCCACCTTACCTCCTGAGGTATTTATGAGTAACAACCTCGACCAGCTCACCGATTGGTTGAAAGAGCACAAGATCACCGAAGTGGAATGCCTGATCAGCGACCTGACCGGCATCACCCGCGGCAAGATCTCGCCGACCAACAAGTTCATCGCCGAAAAAGGCATGCGCCTGCCCGAGAGCGTATTGCTACAGACCGTGACCGGCGACTACGTCGACGATGACATCTATTACGAGCTGCTGGATCCTGCCGATATCGACATGATCTGCCGCCCCGACGAGAACGCGGTGTTTCTCGTGCCGTGGGCCATCGAACCGACCGCCCAGGTGATCCACGACACCTACGACAAGAAGGGCAATCCGGTCGAGCTGTCGCCGCGCAACGTATTGAAAAAAGTGCTCAAGCTCTACGCTGACAAGGGCTGGCAGCCGATTGTCGCGCCGGAGATGGAGTTCTACCTGACCAAGCGCAGCGAAGACCCGGACTTCCCGCTGCAACCGCCAGTCGGCCGTTCGGGCCGCCCGGAAACCGGCCGCCAGTCGTTCTCGATCGAGGCTGCCAACGAATTCGACCCGCTGTTCGAGGACGTCTACGACTGGTGCGAATTGCAGCAGCTGGACCTCGACACGTTGATCCACGAAGACGGCACGGCGCAGATGGAGATCAACTTCCGTCACGGTAACGCCCTGCACCTGGCTGACCAGATCCTGGTGTTCAAGCGCACCATGCGCGAGGCCGCGCTCAAGCACAACGTCGCCGCCACCTTCATGGCCAAGCCCATGACCGGCGAGCCCGGCAGCGCCATGCACCTGCACCAGAGCGTGGTCGATGCGCACACCGGCAAGAATATCTTCTCCAATGAAGATGGCAGCATGAGCGAGCTGTTCCTCAACCACATTGGCGGCCTGCAGAAGTTCATCCCCTACGTGCTGCCGCTGTTCGCTCCCAACGTCAACTCGTTCCGCCGCTTCCTGCCCGACACCTCGGCGCCGGTCAACGTCGAGTGGGGCGAAGAGAACCGCACTGTGGGGCTGCGCGTGCCCGATGCCGGTCCGCAAAATCGACGGGTGGAAAACCGCCTGCCGGGCGCCGATGCCAACCCCTACCTGGCGATTGCCGCCAGCCTGCTGTGCGGCTACATCGGCATGGTCGAAGGCATCAACCCGAGCGCGCCGGTCCAGGGTCGGGGTTACGAGCGGCGCAACCTGCGCCTGCCGCTGACCCTCGAAGATGCCCTCGAACGAATGGAGAACTGCCAGGACCTGGAGAAATACCTGGGCAAGAAATTCATTACCGGCTACGTCGCGACCAAGCGCGCCGAGCATGAAAACTTCAAACGGGTAATCAGCTCCTGGGAACGTGAGTTCCTGCTGTTTGCCGTCTGATCAACCCTGGGGCCGCAGGAGCGCGGCTGTCGCAAAACGGAGAAGCACATGAGCGTCAACAACCCGCAAACCCGTGATTGGCAAACCCTGAGCAGTGAGCACCACCTGGCACCTTTCAGCGACTACAAGCAGCTGAAAGAGAAAGGTCCGCGCATCATCACCAAGGCCCAGGGCGTGCATTTGTGGGACAGCGAGGGGCACAAGATCCTCGACGGCATGGCTGGGCTGTGGTGCGTGGCGGTCGGTTATGGCCGAGAAGAACTGGTGCAAGCGGCCGAGAAGCAGATGCGTGAGCTGCCGTACTACAACCTGTTCTTCCAGACCGCCCATCCGCCCGCGCTGGAGCTGGCCAAGGCGATCACCGACGTGGCCCCCAAGGGCATGACCCATGTGTTCTTCACCGGCTCCGGCTCCGAAGGCAACGACACCGTGCTGCGCATGGTCCGCCATTACTGGGCACTCAAGGGCAAGCCGCACAAGCAGACCATCATCGGCCGCATCAACGGCTACCACGGCTCCACCGTTGCTGGCGCAAGCCTCGGCGGCATGAGCGGCATGCATGAGCAGGGCGGCTTGCCGATCCCGGGCATCGTGCATATCCCGCAGCCGTACTGGTTCGGTGAAGGCGGCGAGATGAGCCCGGACGATTTCGGCGTGTGGGCTGCCGAGCAGTTGGAGAAAAAGATTCTCGAAGTCGGCGAAGACAACGTCGCCGCCTTCATTGCCGAGCCGATCCAGGGCGCTGGCGGGGTGATCATTCCGCCACAAACCTACTGGCCGAAGGTGAAAGAGATCCTCGCCAAGTACGACATCCTGTTCGTCGCTGACGAAGTGATCTGCGGCTTCGGCCGTACCGGCGAGTGGTTCGGCTCCGATTACTACGACCTCAAGCCTGACCTGATGACCATCGCCAAGGGCCTGACCTCCGGTTACATCCCCATGGGCGGTGTGATCGTGCGTGACACTGTGGCCAAGGTGCTCAGCGAAGGCGGCGATTTCAACCACGGTTTCACCTATTCCGGCCACCCGGTGGCGGCGGCGGTAGGCCTGGAAAACCTGCGTATTCTGCGTGACGAGAAAATCGTCGAGAAAGCCAAGACAGAAGCGGCACCGTATTTGCAGAAACGTCTGCGTGAGCTGCAGGACCACCCACTGGTGGGCGAAGTGCGCGGCCTGGGCCTGCTCGGCGCGATCGAGCTGGTTAAGGACAAGGCGACTCGCAGCCGTTACGAGGGCAAGGGCGTGGGCATGATCTGCCGAAACTTCTGCTTCGAGAACGGCCTGGTGATGCGCGCGGTAGGCGACACCATGATCATTGCGCCGCCGCTGGTGATCAGCCATGCCGAGATCGACGAGCTGGTGGAAAAGGCACGTAAATGCCTGGACTTGACCCTTCAAGCGGTGAAATGACCACCTGCTACGCTAGCGTTGTGACATTAAGCGGTTACAAGGCCCTGCTTTCCTTGAAACAGCGCCTTGTAACTTGCCAGACTAGCGACTGTTTCAGTCGCCCAACGCGTGTACTGCGGGACCTGGCAGCTGAACGGATGGCTAATTAAAAAAATCTGGAGCATGACGCATGAAGAAAATGGGCAAGACGTTGCTGGCCGCAGCCCTGATGGGTGCCATGGCCACTGCTGTTCAGGCTGAAGACAAGGTGTTGAACGTCTACAACTGGTCGGACTACATCGCGCCGGACACCATCGCCAAGTTCGAGAAACAGTCTGGTATCAAGGTCAAGTACGACGTCTTCGACAGCAACGAGACCCTCGAAGCCAAGCTGCTGGCGGGCAAGTCGGGCTACGACGTGGTCGTGCCGTCCAACAACTTCCTGGCCAAGCAGATCAAGGCTGGCGTCTACGAAGAACTGGACCGTTCCAAGCTGCCGAACTGGAAGAACCTCGACGAAGACCTGCTCAAGGCCGTCGGTGACGCCAGCGACCCGGGCAACAAATACGCCTTCCCCTACATGTGGGGCTCGATCGGCATTGGCTACAACCCAGAGAAGGTCAAGGCCGCGCTGGGCGTGGACAAGATCGACTCGTGGGACGCCGTGTTCAAGCCAGAGAACATCGCCAAGCTCAAGAGCTGCGGCGTGAGCTTCCTGGATGCGCCGACCGAAATGCTTCCGGCTGCGCTGCACTACCTGGGCAAGCCGAGCAACAGCACGACCAAGGAAGACTTGAAGGCTGCTGAAGACCTGTTCCTGAGCATCCGTCCTTCGATCACCTATTTCCACTCGTCCAAGTACATCGGTGACCTGGCCAACGGCAACATCTGCGTAGCGGTCGGCTACTCGGGTGACCTGGAGCAGTCCAAGGCCCGTGCCCACGAGGCCGGTGACAAGGTCAAGCTGGACTACATCATTCCTAAAGAAGGTGCCGGCACCTTCTATGACATGGTCGCCATTCCCAAGGATGCCGAGCATAAGGAAGCCGCCTACAAGTTCATGGACTTCCTGTTGCAGCCTGAAGTCATGGCCGAGATCACCAATGCCGTGCGCTTCCCGAACGGCAACAAGGCCGCGACCCAGTTCGTCGACAAAGACATCACCAGCGACCCAAGCATCTATCCACCAGCCGACGTGAAAAAGCAGCTGTACGCCATTGCCGCTCCAGAAGCTGCAGCCCAGCGCCTGATCACCCGTAGCTGGACCAAGATCAAGTCGGGCAAGTAAGCCTGTGCTCAAGCCCTCTGCGCCGGGGTTCTCCGGCTCAGGGTGGCTGTAAGGCAAATAAGTTTGCGGCATCGAGGCTGCAACGGTAAGTTGCGCGCCGGTTTCGCGTGTACGGCGCGGCTTACTACTACGGCACACCGTCACTGAATGCACTGATTGTGAGGAGCATCCACTTGTCTATTTCTGTATTTCGCAAAGCCTTGATGGCTGGAGCGGGCCTGACGCTGGCATGCAGCGTCCAAGCGGCGCCAACGGTGCATTTCTATAACTGGTCGGACTATATCGGGCCGACCACCCTCGCCGATTTTGAGAAAGAAACCGGGATCAAACCGGTACAAGACGTCTTCGATTCCAACGAGACCCTGGAAGGCAAGCTGCTGGCCGGTCGCACCGGTTATGACGTGGTGGTGCCGTCCAACCATTTCCTCGGCAAGCAGATCAAGGCGGGCGCGTTCCAGAAGCTCGACAAGAATCTGCTGCCCAATTATTCCAACCTGGATCCTGCGCTGATGAAGCGTCTGGAAAAGAACGATCCGGGCAACCAGTACGCCGTGCCTTATCTGTGGGGCACCAATGGCATCGGCTACAACGTCGACAAGGTCAAGGCGGTGCTGGGCGTAGACACTATTGATTCGTGGGCGGTGCTGTTCGAGCCGGAGAATATGAAAAAGCTCTCCACCTGCGGCGTGGCCTTCCTCGACTCGGCGGACGAAATGCTGCCGGCGGTGCTCAACTACATGGGCCTGGACCCGAACAGCACCAATGCCAAGGACTATGAAAAGGCCGAGCAGAAGCTGCTGGCCGTGCGTCCCTACGTGACCTACTTCCATTCATCGAAGTACATCACCGATCTGGCCAATGGCGACATCTGCGTCGCTGCCGGTTTCTCCGGCGATATCTTCCAGGCCAAGGCCCGCGCTGAAGAAGCCAAGAAGGGCGTTAACCTGGCCTACGCGATTCCCAAGGAAGGCGGCAACCTCTGGTTCGATGTCCTGGCGATTCCGAAGGACGCCAAGAACCTCAAAGAGGCGCACGCCTTCATCAACTATTTGCTGAAACCTGAGGTTATCGCCCAGGTCAGTGATTACGTCGGTTACGCCAACCCAAACCCCAAGGCTGGCGACCTGATGGACCAGGCCGTGAGGACTGACGCCGCGGTTTACCCACCGCAGGAAGTGCTGGACAAGATGTTCGTCAACAGTGAGTTGCCGCCCAAGGTGCAACGTTTGATGACCCGCAGCTGGACCAAGGTCAAGTCGGGCAAATAATCATCCAGACCCGCCACGCCAAGGGCGGGCTTAAAAATCTTGTTGGGAGTTTCACTCATGGCAGTTGCCTCCGGTGCCTATAAGAAAGCCCTCGAGGGTGGCCAGCAACCCAAGCAGGTGCTGGTCAAGATCGACCGGGTCACGAAGAAATTCGACGAAACAATTGCCGTGGACGATGTGTCCCTGGAAATCCGCAAAGGTGAGATCTTCGCCCTGCTCGGTGGCTCCGGCTCCGGTAAGTCGACCTTGCTGCGGATGCTTGCCGGCTTCGAGCGTCCGACCGAAGGGCGGATCTTCCTCGATGGCGTCGACATCACCGACATGCCGCCCTACGAGCGGCCGATCAACATGATGTTCCAGTCTTACGCGCTGTTCCCGCACATGACCGTGGCGCAGAACATCGCCTTCGGCCTGCAGCAGGACAAGATGCCCAAGGCCGAGATCGAAGCCCGTGTGGCCGAGATGCTCAAGCTGGTCCACATGACCCAGTACGCCAAGCGCAAGCCACACCAGCTTTCCGGTGGCCAGCGTCAGCGGGTAGCCCTGGCTCGCTCGCTGGCCAAGCGCCCCAAGTTGCTGCTGCTCGACGAGCCGATGGGGGCGCTGGACAAGAAGCTGCGCTCGCAGATGCAGCTGGAGCTGGTCGAGATCATCGAGCGCGTGGGGGTAACCTGCGTGATGGTGACCCACGACCAGGAAGAGGCCATGACCATGGCCCAGCGCATCGCCATCATGCACCTGGGGTGGATCGCTCAGATCGGCTCGCCGATCGACATCTACGAGACCCCGACCAGCCGCCTGGTCTGCGAGTTCATCGGCAACGTCAACCTGTTCGAAGGTGAAGTGGTCGACGACGCCGAAGGCCACGCGGTGATCGCCAGCCCTGAGCTTGAGCGCAAGATCTACGTCGGCCACGGCGTGACCACCTCGGTCGAGGACAAGCACATCCTCTACGCACTGCGTCCGGAGAAGATGCTGGTCACCACCCAACAGCCGACCTGCGAGCACAACTGGTCGCGCGGCAAGGTGCACGACATCGCCTACCTGGGTGGTCACTCGGTGTTCTACGTCGAGCTGCCGAGCGGCAAGGTCGTGCAGTCGTTCGTGGCCAATGCCGAGCGCCAGGGCACCCGCCCAACCTGGGGCGATGAAGTGTACGTGTGGTGGGAAGATGACAGCGGCGTGGTACTGCGCTCATGAAAATCCGCAAGCTCAAGCGAGCCTTCCAGCGCCTGGTCCCGGAGGGGCGGCACCTGGTGATCGGCGTGCCGTTCATCTGGCTGTTCCTGTTCTTCATGCTGCCGTTCTTCATCGTCCTGAAGATCAGCTTCGCCGAAGCCGACGTGGCCATCCCGCCGTACACCGAGATCTACAGCTACGTCGAAGACAAGGTCCAGCTGGTCCTCAACCTGGCCAACTATGGCCTGTTGACCGAGGATGAGCTGTACATCTCGGCCTACCTGGGCTCGTTGAAGATGGCCTTCTTCAGCACCCTGTTGTGCCTGTTGATCGGCTACCCGATGGCCTACGCCATTGCCAACGCGCGCAAAGAAAGCCAGACCGTGCTGTTGCTGCTGATCATGATGCCGACCTGGACCGCGATCCTGATCCGCGTATATGCCTGGATGGGCATTCTCAGCAACAACGGGCTGCTCAACAGCTTCCTGTTGTGGATCGGCTTGATCGACCAGCCGCTGCAGATCCTCAACACCAACCTGGCGGTGTACATCGGCGTGGTCTATTCGTACCTGCCGTTCATGATCCTGCCGCTCTACGCCAACCTGGTCAAACATGACCAGAGCCTGTTGGAAGCCGCCTCTGACCTGGGTTCGAGCACCTTCAACAGCTTCTGGAAGATCACCGTGCCGCTGTCGAAAAACGGCATCATTGCCGGCTGCATGCTGGTGTTCATCCCGGTGGTGGGCGAGTTCGTCATTCCTGAGCTGCTCGGCGGCCCGGAAACCCTGATGATCGGTAAAGTGCTGTGGCAGGAATTCTTCAACAACCGTGACTGGCCGGTAGCGTCCGCGCTGGCGGTAGTGATGCTGGCGATCCTGATCGTGCCCATCCTGCTGTTCAACCGCAGCCAGGCCAAAGAGATGGAGGGCAGGGCATGAAGCGCTTCAGTTTCTCCAAGCTGATGCTGGTGCTCGGCTTGCTGTTCATCTACCTGCCGATGCTGATCCTGGTGATCTACTCGTTCAACGCCTCCAAGCTGGTAACGGTGTGGGGCGGCTGGTCGATCAAGTGGTACGTCGGCCTGCTCGACAACTCGCAGCTGATGGGCTCGGTGATGCGCTCGCTGGAGATCGCCTGCTACACGGCGATCGCCGCTGTGGCGCTGGGCACCCTGGCAGCCTTCGTGCTGACCCGCGTGACCCGCTTCAAGGGCCGCACGCTGTTCGGTGGTTTGGTGACCGCACCGCTGGTCATGCCTGAGGTAATTACCGGTCTGTCGCTGTTGCTGCTGTTCGTGGCCATGGCGCAGATGATCGGCTGGCCGCAGGAGCGCGGCATCGTCACCATCTGGATTGCCCACACTACGTTCTGTGCGGCGTATGTGGCGGTGGTGGTGTCGGCGCGCTTGCGCGAGCTGGACCTGTCGATCGAAGAGGCGGCGATGGACCTGGGTGCCAAGCCGTGGAAGGTGTTCTTCCTGATCACTATCCCGATGATCGCGCCATCGCTGGCGGCGGGCGGCATGATGTCGTTCGCCCTGTCGCTGGACGACCTGGTGTTGGCCAGCTTCGTCTCGGGGCCAGGTTCGACCACCTTGCCGATGGAGGTGTTCTCGGCGGTGCGTCTGGGCGTCAAGCCTGAGATCAACGCCGTGGCCAGCTTGATCCTGCTGTCGGTGTCGCTGGTGACCTTCATGGTCTGGTACTTCAGCCGCCGCGCTGAAGAGCATCGTCGCAAGGCAATCCAGCAGGCTATCGAGGAAGGCGCTGCGGCGAACTTCTCGCAGCCACAGGTCAAACGTCCGTCGCCAGCTGCTGCGTCGGTCTGAGCTACCTTGGGGGCCGCTCTGCGGCCCTTCACGGGCTTTAGCGGGTTAGCTTGATCCGCTCAAGACTGAGCAGCAGCCCAACACTCAGCCCCGCACGATCTGATTCTTGCCTTGGCGCTTGGCCTTGTACATCGCCGCATCGGCCCTGGCGAACAAGGTATCGAGGGTCGCGTCTTCATCGGTCAGCCCGGTCAGCCCTTGGCTTACGGTGACGCCATAGGTTTGCTGCCCGTGGGTGAAACTCAACCGCTGAATCTCGCGCTGTAAACGCTCGGCAATCTGCTCGGCGACCTGCGCCGTGCAGCCCGGAAACACCGCGGCGAACTCCTCACCACCGATGCGGCCAAACTGATCACCACGACGTAACACCGCCTTGCCGCTGTCGGCAATGCGCTGCAGCACCTGGTCGCCTTCCTGGTGGCCGTAGCTGTCGTTGATCTGCTTGAAGTCGTCGATATCCAGCAGCAAGAACGCCAGCGGCGAACCCTCTGCGCGGGCGCTGTCGAACGCTTGCTGGGCGCACTCGAAGAAGTGCCGGCGGTTGCTGCTCTGGGTCAGCACATCGGTGGTCGCCAGGCGCTGCAATTCGCCTTCAAGGTGCTTCTTCTCGGTGATGTCTTCGGCAATGCCGACGATGATCACTCGATCGCCTTCCTGTTGTTGGTTGATGTAGCACTTGTCGCTGAGCCAGCGGGTTTCACCTGCGGCGTTGATGATGCGGTACTCGCGATCTTCCACCGAGCCCTTGGTGAGCACTTGGGCCAGGCTGCCTTCGGCGTATTCGAGATCGTCGGGGAAGATGCTGTCGCGCCACTCGTTGTAGTCAGCCAGCACCAGGCTCACGGGTCGGCCGAAGATGCGTTCGTAGGCCGGGCTGACATAGAGCACCTGGCGGGTTTCCCAATCGAATGCCCACAGTACGGCGTTGACGCTATCGAGCAGTGAGCTGAACAGTTGGTCGCGCTCGCTCAAACGAGCGACTTCGCCTTGGGCGTGAAACAGGGCAAGGAGGGTTTGGGCGGCTTCGGGTGGCGGGTTGCCGGGCAGCGGTGGATTGATTTTATTGGCCATGAGCACGGAGCGATTCTCGGCTGAAAGCGTGCGGCCACGATCCGGCCCGCCACGCGGGCGATATGCCGAATTTGAGTAACAACGGGGGGTGAAGTTCCGGATGGCACGCCCCAGAGCGGGGCGTGCCGATCAACGGCGATCAGGCGGTGGGGCGTAGCGAGTAGGTCTTGAGCTGGCTGGCGAAGTCACGCAGCGACTGGATACCGCTGGCTTCGGCCTCGTGCACCCAGTCTTTCATGGCAGCCAGCATGTCGTGGCCGTTGGCGCTGGTGCGGGCCCAGATCTGCTGCAAGGCCAGGCGCTTTTCGTAGATGGTCTTGAGTGCCTGGCTTTGGGCGAGGATCGACTCGATGCGCACGTGATGGCGATCTTGCAGCAGGCTGGTTTCACGCGACAGCAGGCGCTTGGCGCGGCGATAACGATGGCGCACTGAAGCGTCGACCTTGTTCAGCTCCTGCTTGACCAGCGGGCCAATCACCAACTTGCGGTACTGGGCCATGATCTGGAAGCGGTTGTTGAGGATCGCCATGGCAGTGTCCATGTCCAGGTTGGCTTTGCCTTCGACCCGGTGGGCAATGGGTGCCACGCGTTGCACCTTGGCCAGGCGCAGCATACTCAGCAAGCGGATCCAGGCCCAGCCCATGTCGAATTCCCAGCGCTTGACCGACAGCTTGGCCGAGTTGGGGTAGGTGTGATGGTTGTTGTGCAGCTCTTCGCCGCCGATGATGATGCCCCACGGCACCAGGTTGGTGGCGGCGTCGCGGCATTCGAAGTTGCGATAGCCCACAGCATGGCCCAGGCCATTGACCACGCCTGCGGCCCAGAACGGAATCCACATCATCTGGATGGCCCAGATGGTGATGCCGATGGTGCCGAACAGCAGCAGGTCGATGACGGCCATCAGGGCGATGCCGCCCAGCTTGTAGCGGCTGTAGAGATTGCGCTCGATCCAGTCGTCGGGGCAGTTCTTGCCGTAGATGCGCAAGGTCTCAGGGTTGCGCGCTTCCTCGCGGTAAAGCTCGGCGCCCTTGCGCAGGACTGTGCCCAAGCCCTTGTAGACCGGGCTGTGCGGGTCGTCGGGGGTTTCGCACTTGGCGTGGTGCTTGCGGTGGATAGCCGTCCACTCGCGGGTGTTCTGCGCGGTGGTCAGCCACAGCCAGAAACGGAAGAAGTGCTTCAGCCCGGCGTTGAGCTCCAGGGAGCGGTGCGCCGAATAGCGATGCAGGTAGATGGTGACGCTGACGATGGTCACGTGGGTCATCAGCAGGGTGACCGCGACCAGTTGCCAGGCCGACAAGTCGAGTAAACCGTAGTACCACATAGGTGTAGAAGCCCTCGGAAAAACGGGGGGAGTAGCGCTTGGCATTATCCCTTGGCAGGGAAATAAAACCATAGGCCTGTGTTGATAGCGCTGGCCTTATCGCGGGGCAAGCCCACTCCTGTACGTGCCGTGCACCGGTGATAGAGCGGGTTCAAGCGCCCTTCGTCTAGACCAATTTCTGATCCGGGAATGAGTCACGGCATGTTTCCGCCTTTATAATGCCCCATCGTTTTCTATGGGCTTACACACCCGACATGTCTGTTTCCGTTCGCGACGCCTTGCGTATGGCTGCGCTCTATGTGGTGTTCTCGATCCTCTGGCTGGTGCTGTCCGAGCAGCTTTTGCAGCGATTGACCGAAGATCCACTGGCGCTGAACCTGGGACGCTGCATCAACGTGCTGGTGTGGGTGCTGTTCAGTGCGTTCCTGATCTTCGTCTCGCGCGCCCGGCTGCTCAACTTCATTGGTATCGGTGCGCGCCTGCGCAGCGAGGATCGTGAGCGCCTGCGCATGGCGGCTGCGGTGTTCGACAGCACCTTGGAGGGGGTGCTGGTGACTGATCGCAATGGCCTGATCGTGCACGTCAACCGGGCGTTCATGCGCATTACCGGTTATCAGCAGGACGAGGTCCTCGGCCAACGCCCAAGCAAGTTCAAGTCGGGCCGCCACGACGCGGCGTTCTACCAGCAGATCTACGCGACGCTGGCGGATAAGGGCGAATGGAGCGGCGAGATCTGGAACCGGCGCAAAAGTGGTGAGATCTACCCGCAGTGGCAAACCATCTGCGCCATTCGCGACGACAGCGGCGAGCTGACCCACTACGTCGCCGTATTCAGCGACATCAGTGCGATCAAGCACTCCGAGCAGGAACTGGCCTATCTGGCGCACCATGACCCGCTGACCGGCCTGCCCAACCGCCTGCTGTTCAACGACCGCGCCGAACAGGCGCTGGCCGCCGCTCAAGCGCACAAGCGCGGGTGTGGCCTGTTGTTGCTCGACCTCGACCACTTCCAGAGCATCAACGACGGCCTTGGTCACACCGTTGGCGACCAGCTGCTCAAGCTTGTGGGCGAGCGTTTGCGTGAAGTGCTAGGCCAAGGGGTAACCCTGGCGCGCCTGGGTGGTGACGAGTTTGGCGTGCTGCTGGAGAACTGCCAGCAGGTCGGCGAGGCGGCGACCTTGGCGCAAGAGATCATCGAGCGCATGCGCGAGCCGTTCGTCTTCGAGGGTAACCGGCTGTTCATCAGTGTCAGCGTTGGTATTGGCCTGTTCCCCAGCGATGCCCTGAGCGCCGAGCAATTGCTGCGCAACGCCGATGCCGCGCTGTTCAAGGCCAAGAGCAATGGCCGCGCCTGCTATGCGCTGTATACCGAAGAGCTGACCGCTCACGCCCAGCAGCGAGTGGAGACGGCTGGCGAGCTGCGCCGGGCGTTGGAGCAGGAAGAGCTGCGGGTGTTCTTCCAGCCGGTGCATGACCTGTTCACCAGCAAGATGATCGGCGTCGAGGCCCTGGTGCGCTGGCAGCATCCGGAGCGCGGGCTGGTGCCGCCGGGCGAGTTCATCCCGATTGCCGAGCGTACTGGATTGATTGCCGAGATCGATGCCTGGGTGCTGCGCCAGGCCTGCCGGCAGATGGTCCAGTGGCAGGCCGAGGGGCATGCGCTGGCGTTCGTTGCGGTGAATATTTCCAGCCGGCTTTTCGGCCAGCGTGAGCTGTACCGGCAAGTCGCCGAGGTGCTGCATGAGACCGGCCTGGATCCGGCGTTGCTGGAGCTGGAGGTCACCGAGAGTGCGGTGATGGAAGACCCGGAGGTGGCGCTGGAGCAGTTGCACCGTCTGCGCGAACTGGGTTTGAGCCTGGCGATCGATGATTTCGGCACGGGCTATTCGTCGCTGCTGCGGCTCAAGCGCTTGCCGGTGCAGAAGCTCAAGATCGATCAGGGCTTTGTTGCCGGGCTGCCGCAGGATGAGGATGACATCGCGATTGTTCGGGTGATCATCGCCTTGGCCAAGAGCATGGGTATGCAGGTGCATGCCGAAGGGGTCGAGCAGGCGGAGCAGGCGCGGTTCTTGTTGGAGCAGCAGTGTCAGCTGGGGCAGGGCTATTGGTTTGGACGACCGGTGCCTGCGCAGGATTTGCGGTGGGGCTGAATAGCTCATCGCGGGGCAAGCCCGCTCCCACGCCTTCCCCAGATCGATTGCGGGGCAGCGTGGGAGCGGGCTTGCCCCGCGCTAGCGTCAGCGCTTGTTCAAGCCTTTCGCCAAGCGATCGCCACCCAGCTGGATCACCGCCACCAACGCCACCAACATGGCAATCACGGTCAGCATGATCTGGCTGTCGAAGCGCTGATAACCATACCGATAGGCAATGTCGCCCAAGCCCCCCGCACCAATCGCGCCGGCCATGGCCGATGAGTTGATCATCGTCACCAAGGTAATGGTGAAGCCGCCGACGATTCCCGGCAGCGCCTCAGGTAGCAGCACATGCCAGATGATGTGCCAGCGCCGACAGCCCATGGCCTGGGCCGCCTCAACCAGGCCATGATCGACCTCACGCAAGCTCACCTCGGCGATCCGCGCAAAGAACGGCGTTGCGGCAATGGTCAGCGGCACCACGGCGGCCCACACGCCATAGGTGGTGCCCACCAACAGCCGGGTGAACGGGATCAGCGCGACCATCAGGATCAGAAACGGGATCGAGCGGAACAGGTTGACGAAGGCGCCGAGCACCCGGTTAAGCGCGGGTGCCTCGTAGATCCCGCCCTTGTCGCTGGTGACCAGCAGCACTGCCATCGGCACACCGACCAACAGCGCGATCAGCGACGACACGCCGACCATCAACAAGGTGTCCAGCAAGCCTTGTAGCAGACGATCAACCCACATAGCCCAGCACCTCCACGTCATCGGCCCAACGGCGGGCGCGCTCCAGCAACTGATGCGGTTCGTGGGCCGAGCCGCGTACCGCCAGGATCAAGCGCCCCAAGGCACGTTCACCAATGGTCTCTACACCGCCCTGGAGCAGGCTGACCTGCCCGCCCAGATCCTTGAACAGGCCAGACAACTCCAACTCGCCCAGTGCCACCAACTTGAGCACCACGGCCGCATCCCGGCTGGCGGGGCTGGACCGCAAGCTGGCTTGCAATGCTGCTGGCAGCTTGGCTTGCAGCGGTGCCAGCAGGGTCCGGGTCACTTGGTGATGGGGGCTGCCGAATACCTGCCAGACCTCACCTTGCTCGACCACTTCGCCACGTTCGAGCACCACTACGCGGTGGCAGATATCGCGGATCACCGCCATCTCGTGGGTGATCAACACCACGGTCAGGCCCAGGCGTTGATTGATGTCGCGCAGCAGTTCGAGGATCGATGCGGTGGTCTCCGGGTCGAGCGCCGAGGTAGCTTCATCGCACAGCAGAATCTCCGGGTCATGGACCAGCGCCCGGGCAATGCCGACGCGCTGCTTCTGGCCGCCGGACAACTGCGCCGGGTACACATGGTGCTTTTCGGCAAGGCCGACCAACTCCAGTAGCTCACGCACCTTGCGTTGGCGTTCGGCCTTGGCCACGCCGGCAACCTTGAGCGGCAGCTCGACGTTCTGCCACACGGTCTTGGCCGACATCAGGTTGAAGTGCTGGAAGATCATGCCGATGCGCCGCCGCAGCTCGACCAGGCGGTCTTCGTCGAACGGTGCGATATCGACCTGATCGATCAGCACCCGGCCCTGAGTTGGTTGCTCCAGGCGATTGATGGTGCGCAGCAGCGACGACTTGCCAGCGCCGCTGCGGCCGATGATGCCGAAGATCTCGCCCCGGCGGATGTTCAGGTCGATGCCTTGCAGCGCAGGTTGGGCCTGGCCGAGGTAGGTCTTGCCCAGGCCGATGAAGCGCACATGGGCCTCATTGACCTCTGGGCGCAAGGCTTGTTCGCGAGCGGGCGGCGGTGAGGCTTGGACAGTGGGCGCCCTGAGGGCGCTGGCGCTGCTCATGTCAGCCTTCCCAGCCGGCCTGGTAGAGGCTGCCATGGGCTTTGTTCAGCGCTTCGCGTACGGCCGGGGAGTGCTGATAGATATCGACGAACTTGGCCAGGCGTGGATCGTCCTTCGATTGTGGGCGGATGACGAACTGGATCACGTATTCCTTGTTCTCCAGGCCATCGAACAGCAGCGCCGAGGTGGCGTCGAAGGTGTTGGCCAGGCGGATGTAGGCCGGGTAGCCCTGGACCAGATCGGCATCGTCATAGGCGCGCACCAGTTGCACCGCCTCGACCTGAAGGATTTTCAGCTTCTTCGGGTTGGCGACGATGTCGTCCTCGGTGGCCTTGTATCCAACGCCTGGCTTGAGGCTGATCAGCCCAGCCTTGGCCAGTAGCTGCAAGCCACGGCCGCTGTTGATCGGGTCGTTGGCGATGGCCACGCTGGCGCCTTCAGGTAGTTCGGAGAAGCTCTTGTACTTTTTCGAGTACAGGCCGACGTTGTTGATGATCCCCGGCTTATAGGGCACCAGGTCAAAACCGGCCGCGTCCTTGGCGTTTTCCAGGAACGGGATGTGCTGGAAGTAATTCACGTCGATGTCGCCGCTGTTGAGGCTGACATTGGGTGCGATCCAGTCGCTGAATTCGATCAGCTTCACCTCCAGGCCTTGCTTGTGGGCTTCTTCCACGGCGGCTTCCAGCGGGATGGCGAAGGCGGCGGTAGTGCCGATTTTCAGCGGTTCGGCGGCCAACACATTGGCGGCGATACCCAGGGACAACACAGCGGCCGCGACGGGGCGGAACAATTTATCAAGCATGGTGCAGGGCTCCAGTCGGGGCAGGGGTAGGGTTGCGGTAGCTGGCGCCGGGATGGTCGGCGGGCAGGTGCGGCAGGTCGCTGGCGAACAGTTTTTCGCGCAGGCTGCCGGCTTGGTAGGCGGTCTTGTAACGGCCACGGCGTTGCAGCTCGGGGACGACCAGCTCGATGAAGTCCTCGTAGCTTTCCGGGGTGACCGTGCGGGTCAGGTTGAAGCCGTCCAGACCGGTCTCGTCGATCCAGGCGATCAGCTCGTCGGCAACTTGTTCAGCGGTGCCGATCAGGGTCACGTAGCGCCCCCCGAGGGCGTGCTGATCCAACAGGCGACGGCGGGTCCAGGCGCTGTCTTGCAGTTGGCGCGTGGCCGACTGGATCGCGTTGCCCTTGGTAAAGCCGATCGGCTCGTCCAGCCCATAGGCGGCAAAGTCGATCCCGGTGGAACTGGCAAAGTGCGCGACACCCGCCTCGGGGCTGGCGTAGCGCACGTACTCGGCATGCTTGGCGTGCGCTTGTTGTTCAGTGGCGGCGACGATGACCGTGATCCCCATGAACACCTTGACCGCCTGCGGATCGCGGCCTGCTGCCTGGGCTGCGGCGCGTACCTTGTCGACCTGGGCGCGGGTGGCGGGCTTGTCCTGGCCGCTGATGAATACGCATTCGGCGTGGTTGCCAGCGAAGGCCAGGCCACGTGGCGAACTGCCGGCCTGGAACAGTACCGGCGTGCGCTGCGGCGACGGCTCGCAGAGGTGATAGCCCTCGACCTTGTAGAACTCGCCGTGGTGCTCGACCTTGCGCACTTTGTCGGGCCGGGCATACACGCGCTGCTCGCGGTCTGCGACCACGGCGTCGTCGTCCCAGCTGCCTTCGAGCAGCTTGTACAGCACGTGCAGGTATTCGTCGGCCTGGTCGTAGCGCCGGTCGTGCTCGGGCTGCTGGTCCAGGCCCATGGCGCGCGCGGCGCTGTCCAGGTAGCCGGTGACGATGTTCCAGCCGACCCGGCCGTTGCTCAAATGATCCAGGGTGGAAAGCCGCCGGGCGAACAGATACGGCGCCTCGTAGGTGAGGTTGGCGGTCAGGCCGAAGCCCAGGTGACGGGTCACGGCGGCCATCGCCGAGACCAGCAGCAGTGGGTCGTTGACCGGCAGCTGGATCGACTCTTTGAGCGGCACCTCGACCGATTGCCCGTAGACGTCATAGGTGCCGACGATATCGGCGATGAACAGCCCGTCGAACAGCCCGCGCTCGAGCAGCTTGGCCAGGTCGGTCCAGTACTCCAGCGACTTGTATTGAGTCGAGGTGTCGCGCGGATGCGTCCACAGGCCGTGGTTGATATGGCCAATGCAGTTCATGTTGAAGGCATTGAGCAGGATCTGCTTGCTCATCAGAGGGTTCCTCGACGGGGTGGATTGACCTGGTTGAGGTAGTAGTTGCCGATGGCGTGGTACTTCCAGCGCACTGGGTCGTGCAGGGTGTGCACGCGGGCGTTGCGCCAGTGGCGGTCGAGGTTGTGCTCGGCCAGGGTGGCCTGGCTGCCGGCCAGTTCGAACAGGGTAGTGCTGGCGGTCAGGGAGATTTCGGTGCTGATCGCGCGGGCTTCGGCTACGGCGATGGAGGCGGCGGCGACCAGATCGGTGGCGGATTCATCGCGGGGCAAGCCCGCTCCCACGTTGGCTGCTGAAGCTGAAGCTGAAGCTGAGGCTGAGGCTGAGGCTGAGGCTGCTGCTGCGGCGCGGTCGAGGTATTCGCCGGCGCGTTCGAGCAAGGCCTCGGTGGCGTGCAGGCGGATCGACAGGTGGCCGAAGCTTTTCAGGGTCAGTGGATCGTCGCTGGCTTTGTCCTGGCCCGAGTCGACCCATGGCCGGCTGCGCGTACGGACGAAGTGCAGAGCGTCTTCGAAGGCGGCGCGGGCGATGCCGGTGTCGATTGCCGCATGGAGGATCTGCGCCAGCGGGCCGACGGTGGTCGGGCGCTCGAAGGCGCTCTGGAATGGCACCACGTCATTGGCGGCGACGAACACATTGTCGAACACCACCGAACCGCTGCCGGTGGTGCGCTGGCCGAAGCCGCTCCAGTCGTCGATCACCTGCACGCCCGGCGCGTCGGCGGGGACGAACGCCAGTTGCTGGACGCCGTCGTCATCGATCACCGAGGTGGGGATACGTTGCGCGTAGAGGGCGCCGGTTGAATAGAACTTGCGGCCGTTGATGCGATAACCCTCGCCGTCACGGCTCAGTCGGGTGGTGCGGTCGTGGGCGGTCTTGGTGCCCAGTTCGGCCAGGGCGTTGCCGAAGCGTCGACCGGCCAGCACTTCGCCGTACAGGCGTTGCTGTTGTTCGGGGCTGCCGTTCACTCGCAGCACTTCCAGGGCGTAGAAGTGGTTTTGTGGGATCTGCCCGAGCGAGGCGTCGGCTTGGGCGATACGGGCGATGACCTTGGCCAGGGTGACGTTGGATACGCCGGCGCCGCCGAAGGCCTTGGGCACGCTGATGGCCCACAGGCCGGAGCGGGTGAACAGCTCCAGTTCGGCGTGTGGCAGGCGGCGCTCGCGGTCGCGCAGGGCGCTGTCTTTGCGCAATTGCTGGGCGATGTGTTCGGCGACGACCAGGGCTTGGGCGTCGCTGCTGATGACTGCTGCGTTCATAGTGTTCTCCGGGGCCTTGGGGCCGCTTGCGCAGCCCTTCGCGGGCAAGCCCGCTCCCACAGATACAGCGCCGTCTTCAAGGGCGGCGCGGTCCCTGTGGGAGCGGGTTTACCCGCGAAGGGCCGCACAGCGGCCCCAGGCGCTCACTCAGATCCAGGAATGTCGGGCAGGACGGGTGCCGTTCAGGTGGTAGGCGCCAATCGCGTGATATTTCCAGCGCACCGGATCGTGCAGGGTGTGCACGCGGGCATTGCGCCAGTGCCGATCGAGATTGAACTCGGCCAAGCTGGCGCGGCTGCCGGCAAGTTCGAACAGCTTCTCGCTGGCCAGCAAGGCGATCTCGGTGGTGAGCACCTTGGCTTGCGCCACGGCAATCGAGGCGCGCGCGGCGGCATCTGCATCGATCTCCCCGGCATTGACCTCATCGAGCACCCGCGCAGCCTTGCGCAGCAGCGCTTCGGCGGCGTGCAGTTCGAGCTTGAGGCGGCCGATGTCGGCGATCACGTAAGGGTCGTCGCTGGCGCGCTCTACATTGGCGTCGATGAACGGCCGCGATTTGTCACGCACGAAGCTGATCGCATCATCGATGGCCGCTTCGGCGATACCGGCGTCGATCGCGGCCTGGATCAACTGCGAAGCTGCGCCCTGGATGTTCGGCAGGTCGCGCTGGCGCCAGTTGTCGATCACCAGTTCCGCGTCCACCGGCACCTGGTCGAGCAGCACCGTGCCGCTGGCCGTGGTGCGTTGGCCAAAGCCGGACCAGTCGTCGACGATACGCAAGCCAGGGCTGCCACGGCGAACGAACGCCAGGCGCTGGCGGCCCTCGTCATCCAGGGCCTTGACTGCCACCCAGTGGGCGAACAGCGCCCCCGTGGAGTAGAACTTCTCACCAGTGATGCGATAGCCCTCGCCATCGCGGCTGATTCGCGCCTTGAGGGTCAGGGTGTCTTTGCTGCCGCGCTCAGGCCCGGCATTGCCGATGCGCCAGCCGTCGAGCACGGAGCGGAAGATCAGCGCTTGTTGAGCCTCGGTGGCGGTCAGGCGCAGCAGTTGGAGCATGCCGAACTGGTTTTGCGGGATCTGCCCCAACGCAGGGTCGGCGGCGCTGATGATGCGAAACACTTCGGCGACGGTTTCAAAAGAAACATCCGGGCCACCGAAGGCCTTGGGAATGCTGATGCTGCCCAGGCCGCTGCGGGTGAACAGCTCGATTTCGGCCCAAGGCAGTTTGCGCTGCTGGTCGCGGCGGGCGGCCTGCTGGCGGGCAACTTGGGCAAGTTCGTGAGCGGCCTGCAGGGCTTCGGCGTCATTACGCAGGATCTTGGCAGGCAACAGCAGCGGCGAGCTGTCGAGGTCGCTGGCGAATAGGGTTTGTGGCTGGCTGGACATCAGTACCGCTCCTTGGCTGCACTCAATGCCCTGGCGTTATGCACTGGGGTGATTGTGATCCTGACCATTCCTTACCTCACAAAGTGGCTGTGTCGCGGGTGGTGGTGGCGACAGACGTTTGTTGGTCCGGTGGTCCGGTGCATATACCCTATTCGTTTATAAAAACTTTATGAACTAACCTTTTGGAATATAAATAGAAGTAGTTATCTGGTCGTGAAACGAACGTGGGAGCGGGCTTGCCCCGCGATAGCGCCAGTGAATTCACCGATGCTATCGCGGGGCAAGCCCGCTCCCACGTTCGTTTTTTTCACGCTCAGATCAGTAACAGGCGGTTAGTCCTGCGAGGCGGCTGTCCCCAAGAACTTACGCAAGAACTGCCGCGTGCGTTCTTCCTTCGGATTGGCAAACAACGCCTTGGCTTCCCCTTGTTCGACGATTACCCCCTTGTCGAAGAAGATCACCCGATTCGCCACATCCCGCGCAAAGCTCATCTCGTGGGTGACGATGATCATCGTGCGCTTCTCTTCGGCCAGGCCGCGGATGGTTTCCAGCACCTCGCCGACCAACTCCGGGTCGAGCGCTGATGTCGGCTCGTCGAACAGGATCACGTCCGGCTCCATGGCCAAGGCCCGGGCAATCGCCACCCGTTGCTGCTGGCCACCCGACAAGCGCCGTGGGTAAGCGTCTTCCTTGCCCGCCAGGCCGACCTTGGCCAGCAAGCGCCGCCCTAGCTCGACAGCCTTGTCACGCGGCGTCTTCTTGACCACCAATGGCCCTTCGATGACGTTCTCCAAGGCGGTGCGATGCGGGAACAGGTTGAAGCTCTGGAACACAAACCCGGCCTGTTGGCGCAGACGGCGGATCGCACTCTGCTGGCCGCCCAGCGGGCGATTGGCATCGATGCTGATGTCGCCGATCTGGATGCGTCCGGCATCGGGTGTTTCCAGCAGGTTGAGGCAGCGCAGGAAGGTGGTCTTGCCCGAACCACTAGGGCCGATGATGGCAATGACTTCGCCGGGCTGTACGGTCAGGTCAATCCCGTTGAGTACGGTCTGGCCTTTGAACCGCTTGGTCAGGCCTTCTACTACGATCATCTTCAGTGCTCCTGGTCATGCTGGTTGACCCGCGCTTCCATGCGGTTCTGGAAGTGCGCAAGGATCGTGCAGAGTATCCAGTAGACCACTGCCACGGCCAGGTACATGGTGAACACTTCGAACGTGCGGGCGGTGATCAACTGCGCTTGGCGGAACAGCTCGGGGACCTGGATGGTCGCCGCCAGGGCGGTGTCCTTGACCAGCGAAATGAAGCTGTTGCCCAGCGGCGGCAGGGCGGTGCGCATGGCTTGCGGCAGGATCGCCCGGCGCATCGCCTGGGTGCGGGTCATGCCGATGCTGGCGCAGGCTTCCCACTGGCCACGGTCGATCGAGGAGATCGCCGCACGGAGGATTTCGCAGATATACGCCGCCATGTTCAGCGACAGGCCAATCAGCGAAGCCGGGATCGGATCGAGCTCGATGCCGATCTGTGGCAAGCCGAAGTAGATCACGAACAGCTGCACCAACAGCGGTGTGCCACGGAAGAACGATACGTAGATGCGCGCCAGCCAGTTCAGCGGCAAGATCTTCGACAAACGCATCAGGGCCAGGGCAAAGCCCAGGACCATGCCGAAGAACATGCCACCAACGCTGAGCAGCACGGTGTAGCCTGCGCCCTTGAGCAGGAAGGGCGCTGAATCGGCTACCAGTTGCAGGCTTTCTTCAATCATTTAGTCACGTCAGCGCCAAAGTACTTCTCGGACAGCTTGGCCAGGGTGCCGTCGGCCTTGAGTTTGTCCAGCGCCTTGTTGATCGCGTCGAGCAGTTCCGGCTCGCCTTTGCGCAGGGCCACGCCCGATTCCAGGCGCGAGAAGGGTTTGCCAGCCAGCTCGGTGTCCTTGGCTTTCTGGGCGTATTCCAAGGCGGCGAGGCGGTCGATCAGGATCGCATCGATACGACCATTGCGCAGGTCGGCGAACTTGGTTGGATCGTCTTCGTAGGTGCGCACCTCGGCTTTGGGCACGTCTTGCTTGACCCATTGCTCGTAGTTGGTGCCCAGGCCTACGCCGACCTTCTTGCCAGCCAGGTCTTGGGCGCTCTCGATTTTCAGGTCCGCGGCCTTCTTCTTCAGGATCAGCGCCTGGATGCCGGACACGGTGTAGGGCTCGGAGAAGTCGTACTTCTTCTTGCGCTCTTCGGAGATGGTCACCTGGTTGATCACCACGTCCAAACGTTTGGACTCGAGGGCGGCGAGGATGCCATCCCACTTGGTCGGCTGGATCTTGGCCTTGACCCCCAGCTCCTTGGCCAGCAGCTCGGACAGCTCGACTTCAAAGCCGGCCAGCTTGCCGTTTTCGTCCTGGAAGCTGAAGGGCGGGTAGGTGCCTTCGAGGCCGACGCGGAGCACGCCTTTGTCCTTGATGGTCTTGAGCTGCTCACCGGCGAACGCCTGGCTGAGCAGACCGGTGCCCAGCAGGATGGCCAGGCTGGCGTTGAGTAGCGGTTTGGCGAATTTCGACATGTCAGAGCCCCGCGCTTGTTGTGGAAGTGGTGGGTGGCGACTATAGGGGTGGGCTGTATAGGCCTGGAAATAATAAAAACTTATTTTGTTATTCCCATTGATAATTTTTGTCAGTGATCAGGCAGCTCTGAGGGTAGTCCGTCAATGCTGCTTATGCCCGACTTAGCGCAGGATGGAATAAAGCGTTGTTTTTTCCAAGAGGGTTATTTGCCGTAGAGTGAACACAGGCGCCGCCAGCGTATCGTGGGAGCGGGCTTGCCCCGCGATGGCGATTTCGAATTCCCCAACACGATCAAAGGCCAAACCCGCTCCGCCTGTCCACATACCTTGTACTTTTTTCAGAAAAATCTCGCCAGCCAGGAGACCACCGTGAGCGAACAACCATCCCCAGGGCATTGGCAACTGCACAGCATCGTCAGCGGCTTGCGCGGCGCGCGTGAGCAGTGGCGCACCCGCAACGGCCGCAGCAGCGGCGAGCAGGGCGGCCGTGAGTTGCCGTCGCGTGAAGCTGTTAGGCAGATCCTCGAGCAGCTGTGTGGCGCACTTTTCCCCATGCGCTTGGGTCCGGTGGACTTGCGCGAAGAGAGCGAGGACTTCTACGTCGGCCACACCCTCGACGCAGCGCTGACCTCGCTATTGACCCAGGCCCGGCTGGAATTGCGGTACGCCACGCGCCAGGGCAAGACCGATCTGAGCGACGTCGATGCCCATGCCCTGCGCTTGATCCAGGACTTCGCCGCCGCGCTGCCCGCCTTGCGGGTGCTGCTCGATACCGATGTGCTGGCTGCCTACCACGGCGACCCGGCAGCGCGCAGCGTCGACGAAGTACTGCTGTGCTACCCCGGTATCCTGGCGATCATCCACCATCGCTTGGCTCATCATTTGTACCAGGCTGGCCTGCCGCTGCTGGCGCGGATCAGTTCGGAGCTGGCGCATTCGGCCACGGGTATCGATATTCACCCTGGCGCGCAGATTGGCCCGAGCTTCTTCATCGACCACGGCACGGGTGTGGTGATCGGTGAGACGGCGATCATCGGCGAGCGGGTGCGCATTTATCAGGCGGTGACCTTGGGCGCCAAGCGCTTCCCGGCGGATGAGTCGGGAACGCTGCACAAGGGCCATCCACGCCACCCGATTGTCGAGGACGATGTGGTGATCTATGCCGGGGCGACTATTCTCGGGCGTATCACCATCGGCAAGGGCTCGACCATTGGCGGCAACGTCTGGCTGACCCGCAGCGTGCCGGCTCAGAGCAATATCACCCAGGCGAATCTGCAGCTTGATTGTGAGGGCAAGCAGTAATCGATAGTGCCGAGATAGAGCGTGGGAGAGGGCTTGATCTGCGACAGCGAGGGTGAATGCATCGCCGCTATCGCGGGGCAAGCCCGCTCCTGCGGGCGGGTCTTGCGGGTCGCAATGAATACCGATCCATGTTTAACTTGAACGCTTGTTCAAAGTAAAACGCTGGTCGCTGCCGGTGTTCAACAGGAGGAATAGCCTTTGCTGAACCCGTTCAATTTCTACCTCACGCCCCGCGTGGAGGTGCCTGCGCAATGAGTGCACCTTCCACCTCCTCCAGCAATATCCGCATGAACCCTCCGGTGTTCTATTTCGCGGCAAGTTTCATCCTGATCTTCGGCCTGGTGGTCATTGCCAACCCTCAAGCGGCAGGCGATTGGCTGCTCGCGGCACAGAACTGGGCGGCCAATACGGTCGGCTGGTACTACATGCTGGCGATGACCCTGTACCTGGTCTTCGTGGTGGTCACCGCCTTGTCTGGCTACGGCAAGATCAAGCTCGGTGCCGACCACGACGAACCCGAGTTCAGTTACCTGTCGTGGGCCGGCATGCTGTTCGCCGCAGGCATCAGCATCACCTTGTTCTTCTTCTGCGTCTCCGAACCCCTGACCCACATGCTCCAACCGCCGCAAGGCGAAGGCGGTACGGCCGAGGCTGGGCGTCAGGCAATGCAGGTGCTGTTCCTGCATTGGGGCCTGCATGGCTGGGGCGTGTTCGCCTTCGTCGGCATGGCGCTGGCGTACTTTGCCTATCGCCATAACCTGCCGCTGGCGCTGCGCTCGGCGCTGTATCCGTTGATTGGCAAACGCATCAACGGCCCGATCGGTTACGCAGTGGACGGCTTTGGCATCATCGCCACGGTGTTCGGCCTGGGCGCCGACATGGGCTTTGGCGTGCTGCACCTCAATGCTGGCCTGGACTACCTGTTCGGCATCGATCACAGCCAGTGGGTGCAGGTCATCCTCATCACCTTGATGATGGGCGCGGCGGTGGCCGTGGCGGTCGCCGGGGTGGAGAAGGGCGTGCGGGTGATGTCCGACATCAACCTGTTTTTGGCCTGTGCGCTGCTGTTGTTCGTACTGTTCGCAGGGCCTACCCAGCACCTGTTCAACACCTTGATCCAGAACCTGGGCGACTACCTAGGCGCCTTGCCGCGCAAGAGCTTCGACGTTTATGCCTACGGCGAGAACCGCGACTGGCTGGGTGGCTGGACAGTGTTCTACTGGGCCTGGTGGATTGCCTGGGCGCCGTTCGTGGGCTTGTTCATCGCGCGGATCTCGCGTGGCCGGACCATCCGCGAGTTCGTCTTCGGCGTGCTGCTGATTCCGCTGGGCTTCACCCTGGCGTGGATGTCGATCTTCGGCAACAGCGCCCTGGACCAGGTGATCAACCACGGCATGACCGCGCTCGGCCAGTCGGCGTTGGATAACCCGTCGATGAGCCTGTACTTGCTGCTGGAAACCTACCCTTGGAGCAAGACGGTGATCGCCGTGACGGTGTTCATCAGCTTCGTGTTCTTCGTCACCTCGGCAGATTCCGGCACGGTGGTGCTTTCCACCCTGTCGGCCAAGGACGGCAACGCCGACGAAGATGGCCCGAACTGGCTGCGGATCTTCTGGGGCGCGATGACTGCGCTGATCACCAGCAGCTTGTTGTTCGCCGGCAGTATCGATTCGCTCAAATCTGCAGTGGTACTGACCTCGCTGCCGTTCTCGCTGATCTTGCTGTGCATGATGTGGGGGCTGCACAAGGCGTTCTATCTGGAGTCGCAACGGCAGATCGCGCAGATGCACTCGCTGGCGCCGTTCGCCCAGTCGCGCCGCGGCCGGGGTGGCTGGCGGCAACGCTTGAGCCAGGCGGTGCATTTCCCTTCACGCGATGAGGTGTACCGGTTCATGGACGATGTCGTGCGTCCGGCGATTGCCGAGGTGCGCGAGGTGTTCGAGCAGAAGGGCCTGGTACTGATTACCCAGGATGACCCGAGCCATGACAACGTCAGCTTGAAGATTGGCCATGGTGAGGAACAGCCATTTATCTACCAGGTGCAGATGCGTGGGTATTTCACCCCGTCCTTCGCGCTGGGTGGGTTGGGTGCCCAGGACTTGAAGAACCGTCGTTACTACCGGGCCGAGGTGCATCTGGCCGAAGGTAGCCAGAACTATGACCTGGTGGGCTACAGCAAGGAGCAGATCATCAACGACATCCTCGACCAGTACGAGCGGCATATGCAGTTCTTGCACTTGGTCAGGTAGCTGCGAGCGGAGGATCCAGCAGGGTGGGAGGAGCTAGGAGCTAGAAGCTA
>NZ_JBICKL010000103.1:0-28537 GCF_043104195.1 Pseudomonas sp. xss_2 | reverse complement strand
AGATTGGCATGAATGGCTACTTTAAATGAATATCAGTAGGTACAGAATTTAATTAGGCGTTAGGCCTGTAAGTATGTGGAATTTTTGATAGGGCGGTGTCGGAGGCGATGGTAGTGTAATAGGTGTAGATCATGTATTCGCATGCACTGAGGAGGCGCATGAATGACTCAATCTTCCTCAATCGAGCCTGGCTGGAAAGAGGCGACGCTTGAATACCTGAGCCGGCTGCCGGCCAAGGCGTGGCCGACACAACAGGAGCTCGTTAGGCGCTTGTCCATCAGTGAGCGATTTTATCGCCAGCGTCTCATGTTGGAGGGTTCGTCTTATAAAGCATTGAAAATAGAGGTGCGACTGAATCGCGCTATCAGCCTTTTGCGGAGTGGGTGCTATCGCAGTATTGGTGAGGTCGCTGACGAAATGGAATTTTGCGACGAACATTCTTTTCGAAAAACTTTCAAGAGGTGGGCTGGGTGTTCGCCCAGCCTGTTCCTCATTCGCCCTAAGCCGTTTTGAAAGATCACGTTACTGACAAGGGTGAGGTGCATAGCCCCTGACGACTACTCAATGTGCATCGCGCGTGCCTGGGTAGGGCAGGTGCGCTGGACCGCCGCTTCTCGCCAGTGTTTGTGTTGGTGTTTCGTCAAACAGTCGCTTGTAGTAGGTGCAAAACATACCTGTGTGATAGAAGCCCCAGTGAGCGGCAATTTCAAAAATCACAGGTTTCTCCTGGGTGGGTGTCAATAGCATCTTCCGGGCGCCATGAAGCCTGATGTAGCGAAGGTAACTCACCGGGTTGACGCCCAGCACTTTTTGGAACGCATAATGCAGTGTGCGTCGGCTGATTCTCAGTGCTTGGCATATTTCGAACACGGTAGGGGGTTGGCTGCAGTTGGACAGAATGAACTCGCGGGACTTCTCGACAATGTGCCGATGAACAAACTGCCCCGGGTTGTGGGGCGCCGCCTTGCTCAGGTGGGAAAGGCTTGCACAGATGCTGTGCAGTGTTTCGCTCAGCAGATGTTGACGCACGCTTTCGCTTTCCAGCGCCCGTGGGTTCATGGCCAGCCCATTGAACAGCTGTGTCAGGTTTGAGCGGAATGCGCGACACAGTTCATGGGAAGCGGCGCTGGCTCCGCTGATTGCTGTAATCCGATCCGCATCCAGGTCTTCGATCGCTTCGGCGTACTCGCTGAGCAACTGCATATCGACCACGGCAACGTAAATGTCTGATTTTTTGGGTGTTCTGAATTTCAGCTCGGAGTTGGGCTTGAGAAAAAAGACCGAATCAGGCTCTAGCTTGTCCCCGCACCAAAAGCCATCACCCACGATCTCGTTCGGTACGCCGATTGCGAAGCTGTCACGCCATGGCAAGCCGTGTTGGTCCACCGCCTTGTCCATGGTTTCGCGAAAAATCTGAACAGGCCCAAGCGAAAGGTCCTGGAGGGTGCCGGAAAATTTTCCTTCGCTGATCTGTACGTACTCCTGATTCCATTTTGGGAGGGCGGATGCTTGAAGAAGAACGTCAGTCGTTTCATGGGACATGAACGAGGGGGGAGGTGCCGCTTCTGAGCGGCTTTGCTCATGGGTGTTGTGCATAGCTACCTCACGGACAGCTGATCATTTTTGTTTTTCTATTGCTTCTTCAACCCTTCCATCTGCCTGCCAACGGGCGTTCACGGTGGGGTCTGAGCACAGTTAAATTATTTGTAAGCAAACATAACTACGCAAGCACTCTCTGTCGAACGGTAGGGTGGTGTTGCCGTTTTTTGATAGTCACCGGCTCATGGTGTGCCGTTTTTCGATAAAGACTCGGCAGGCCTGTCTTTACACTGTGGGCTGTGCTTGCTGCCTCACGGCCAGGCGACGCGTTCTGACAACAACAAAAACGGGCGGCCCATCGGAGGGCGTATGTCAAAAAGTCGAGTCATCTGTCTGTGGGTAGATGTGCTGCTCGTGTCGAGCATTCTGGTGGTGGCAACTCATATTGCGCTTGGGCTGCAGCTTGGAGGGTGATTATGTCGACTCAGCATCTTTCAAGCCATCGACGGGTGGTTACGCAAGTTCGGAGTCTGGACGGCGTATTGGCTCGGCTGGCTGAATTCGAGGCCAGGTTAGAGGCGCTGGATTGCACGCTCCGAACGGAGTATCCGTGGTGGCCGGCGCGTAGCGTTTCATACAAGTATGGGTGAATGCTCAGGTAGCGGAGATGGCTACTTATAGTTACCAGCAACCGCTCTTGCCGTTTCTCGATACAGCATTTCAGTGACACGTCGTACTCTTGGATAACCGGCCTTGTTCACCGTGTATTCATACCGATGAACAGGGTTAAGTCTGAATCATAATCACAAGAAAACAGGGAGCCCAAAGAATGCGCTTATGCCGTGCATTTTCTAACCCCGTGCGCCCGTTGGCGCTGTCCCTTGCAGTCTCTGCAATACCATTGCTGGCTCATGCCGGGCCAGAGACAGAAGCAAAAGCCTTGTTGAATGCGAAGTGTGCTGTATGCCACCTACCGGTTGAAGGTGCTGGGTTGAACCGGATCGACCAGTCGCGCCGTACGCCTGAAGGTTGGGATATGACGATCGGCAGGATGGTCGCGGCGCATGGCGTGCGCTTGACTTCAAATGAGCGAATGACACTCGTCAAGTACCTTGCCGACACAAACGGCTTGGCGCCCGAAGAGTCCGCTGGTCGGCGCTACTTGTTGGAACGGGACTTTACGCAAGTCGAGAAACCTGACGACCGACATGTCGCTGAAACCTGTGCCCGATGTCACTCGTATGGCCGTATCGCACTTCAGCGCCGGACAGAAGATGATTGGCGAAAACTTGCCAACTTCCACGTAGGGCAATTCCCGACTATCGAGATCCAGCAAGCGGGTCGTGACCGTAACTGGTGGGAAATTGCCTCTCAGGAAATGCCCAAAGCGCTCGGTACACGCTACGCATTCGACTCGGATGCCTGGTCCAAGTGGCTCAAGCACACAGTCACACAGCCTACGGGCAGTTGGCGCATCACGGGCCATCGTCCAGGCTGGGGCTTTTATGACGGTGTAGCGACCGTGCAGGCAGATGGCACGGACCGCTACAAAGTCGTCATGCAGATGAACTACGCCAACGGCAAGCAGGAAACGGCGGAAGGCAAAGCCGTGCTCTTCACTGGCTATGAGTGGAGGGCGACCGTCAAGCAAGGCGGGCAGGAAATCCAGCAGGTCTTCGCGTTGTCTGCAGATGGCCAACAATTGACTGGCCGGTGGTTCCAGCCTGGTATCGATTCGATCGGCGGCACACTTCACGCGGTTCGCTCCGGTGCCGGTGCGGCATCGAGCCTTTTGGCAGTTCAACCGACCTACATCAAGGCCGGCACCACTCAGAAGATCACGCTTATAGGGAGCAATCTGACGGGCGATGTCAGCCTGGGCAATGGCATCTCGGTGAAAACGCTCGAAAGCTCGCCTGACAGAATTGTCGTGGAAGCGAGTGCCGCTCAAGGGACCGACGTTGGCGTAAGGACAGTCAGTGTTGGCACCGCGAAGCTGGATTCCGGCTTGGCCCTGTACCAGACAGTCGACTTCATAACGATTGAGCCGGGCCAGGCGATGGCGCGGGTAGGGGCCAACAACGGCCCGATGCCGAAAGTGCCGGTGCAGTTCGAGTCTGTCGGCTATGCCTATGGCCCGGATGGAAAAGCTGGCACCGAAGACGATATCCGTCTGGGCTACATGCCGGCGGTATGGTCGGTCGACAACGGTACGCCTTACGCGGCCTCCATGAACGATGTGCAATTTGCCGGAACACTGGATGGCAACGGTCTCTTCATACCCGGCGATGCGGGCCCCAACCCTCAGCGCAAGTTCAAGACAAACAACGCCGGTGACCTCAAGGTAACCGCGGTCTTGACGGACGGTGAGCGCAAGGTGGAAGCCAGTAAACCCCTTGTTGTAACAGTACAGCGCTGGAACGATCCGCCAATTCGCTGAGTGAGAGGATAAGGTGATGGGCCAATTATTCGTAAATCGCTTCAGCTTCCATGATGTGAAACTGGGTGATCGTCATGTGTTGTTCCACATCCCGTCCAGCGGCCTGTTCGAGCTGGACGCGCTGGGGGGCGAATTGATCGATTATCTGAAAGGCCGCGAGCAGATTTCCTTTGCGGCTGTAGAGGAAGCGTTTGGCGCTTCGTCGCAAAACGCTGACCTTGCGCAGACGCTGGAAAATTTCCGCGAACTCTCGATTCTGGGTGAGTTGCCAGGCAAGCCTGATGCCGGCATGGACGTCACCATTCGTGACTTTCCGATCAGCACAGTGGTGCTGAACGTCAACACCGGGTGCAACCTGAGTTGCACCTACTGCTACAAGGAGGATCTGGATGTCCCGACCAAGGGGCGTCGCATGACCTTCGACACCGCGCGCAAGAGCATTGAATTGTTGTTGAGCGAAGGCGCGGTACATGACCGTATCAATGTCATTTTCTTCGGCGGTGAGCCACTGACGAATCTGCCGCTGATCAAACAGGTGGTCGACTATACCGAGGCACGTTGCAGCGAGCTCGGCAAGCACGTCGATTTCTCGATGACCACCAATGCGACCATGCTCACCGAAGAAATCGTCGACTACCTCGACCATCACCGGTTTGGCATCTCCATCAGCATGGATGGGCCGCAGGCTGTGCATGACCGTAGGCGGATCACCGTCAGCGGACAGGGTACCTACGCGGTGGTTGCGGCCAAGTCCAAGATGCTGCTGGAACGCTACCGGTCCAAGCCAGTGGGTGTTCGAGTAACCCTGACCGCGGGCTTTACCGATGTTGTGGCCATCCATGAACACCTCAAGGATGACCTCGGTTTTGCGGAAGTGGGTGTGGCGCCTGCCACCTCCGGCCCGGTGACCGTGTTCAACCTGAAATCGGACGAGCTTCGGCAAGTGTTCGATAGCATGAAAACGCTCGGACGGGCCTACCGCGATGCCGCGCTACAGGGGAAGAACAACGGCTTTTCCAACATGCATCAGCTCATGAGCGACCTTTATGAAGGGCGTAAGAAGGCATTGCCTTGTGGTGCAGGCGTCGGCTTGCTGGCGGTCGATCACAAGGGCGATCTCAATCTTTGCCATCGCTTTACCGGTTCGGACATGCCGCTGTTCGGCAACGTCGACGAGGGTATAGCCAAGGAGGCGCTTGGTACTTTTCTCGAGGGGGCGACCAAGCGGGAAGGTAAAGCGTGTTCGACCTGCCGGATCCGGAACATCTGCGCCGGCGGCTGCTATCACGAGTCGTATGCGCGCTTCGGTGACCCTCATTCCCCGACATACCACTACTGCGACCTGATGCGCGAGTGGGTGGACTTCGGCATCGAGATCTACATGGAGATCCTGCAGAAGAACCCCCGCTTCTTCCAAAAGCACTTGAGCACCCGGAGTGTCCAGCAATGAACCACATGAAGCCGATGAACCAGAAAGCGCACCAGGTCGAGGTTGCGATGGAGAAGGGGGAGGCTGACGAAGTGGTCGCGATGTCGGCCGTCGTTGGTTGTGCGACTACCTTCGACCCCGGCTGGGAAGTCGACCCGTTCCTGGGCGTCGCGGGCCTTTGCCAGCCGATGGAAGCTGACCTCTATGGTTGCTCCGACCCGTGCTGGTGGCCGGCACAGGTGCCGGACTCTTTGCACACCTATCCGGAGTGGAGCGAGGGTAACGATTCTGCACCGAACGACTGGGCCAATCTCAAGGCCGTCTTCCCCAAGTAACTCCCGATCATGTTTTCGCGCTACCGGAGCAGTCCGTAGCAAGAGGAATCCCATGAATAACAAGAAACAACAATACGGCGTGCGCCACGTCGCTGCATTCGGTGTGCTCGCGATGGGGCTGGCGTTCATCAGCCAAAGTGCACTGGCCAAGGACTACCTGGTGACTGCCGCTCGGCCGGACCTGGTGGTGGTTGCCGACCCCGCAGAACGCAAGGTCATCAAGACGTTTCATATCCCCAATACGTCGATGGGCAACAGCCCGGGTGCCTTGGCCGTGTCCAAGAACGGTAACGTGGCGTATGTGATTCATAACCGCTGGGAAAGCGTCTCGGGGATTGATCTGGAGTCGGGTAAAGAGGTGTTCCGTGCAGACCTCTCGTCTGCAGGCGTTCGCGCCAAGGCGCCCTATGCCATTGATATCAGCCCTGATGGCAAAGAACTTGCGGTGTTCGTGAACCCGACCCAGTTGCTCCCGGGTGAATACCGCGTCATGGATCCGTACGTTGCGATATTCGATACGTCTGCCGGTCTGCAGGCGCAGCCTGTGCGCAAGTTGAACGTGCCGCGGCGCGTGTCGTCGCTGATCTATTCGCCTGACGCCTCACGCCTCTATGCGTTCAGCTGGAACATGCTGGTGCTCGACCCCAAAAGCGGCAAACAGATCGGTGAGCATCCTTGGCGTAGCTGGAAACGCGAAGGCTTCGGCGAACCTGACACGCTCGCCATCTGGCCGCAGTTCGAGCAGGCAGGGGAGTTCGCCACTCCGTACTACATCAACCACACCGGTGCAGACGGCAAGACCGTGCAGAAGGCCGGTATCTGGTCGTTGGACCTTGTCAAGGACACCGTACGCTTCCACGAATTTGAAGATGCGTCCGTGGTGTTGTTCTCGACGGTCATCAACCCTGTCCGCCGTAACGAGGCCTACACCGTTTATACCCAGCTCACCAAAACCGACGTTGACACCGGCAAGCTGATCAAACGGATCGACCTCGACCACACCTACTACACCGTTAACATCTCGAGCGATGGCAAGGAGTTGTACGTCGGCGGCACTATCGATGACATCGCCGTCTACGACTCTCAGACGCTGGAGAAGAAAGGCAAAATTATGATACCGGGTGGCGGCGATCAGGTTCTGACGTCCCTGCGTGTCGTGCAGCGCTGAATCGTGATGGCCGGGCTTACCCGCTCCAGGCCTGCGTTCGCCATGCCCGGTGGCATGGCGAACGGCTCGCCTGAGCTGAACCTGTGGCGTTGGATACTGCCTTACGCACTCCCGTATTGGCCTGCTTTCGCGCTGGTCGCAGTGCTCTCTCTGCTTGTCGCCGCAGCGGGGCTGGCACAACCCTACCTCAGTCAGCGGCTGATTGATGACGGTATGCTCAAGGGAGATTTCGACGTCGTCATCCACTGCGTCGGTGCGATGGTCGTGCTTGCCGTCGTGTGTGCGTTGCTGGGTGGGTTGACCCGGTACCTGCATGGTAGTGCGTCCTCACGCATGCTTCACTGCATGCGCGAGGACATGTTCCAGCACCTCCTTACGCTTTCGCCGAACTATTTTTCACGCACACGCCAAGGCGATATTCACACACGGCTGAACAGTGATATCGGCGAGATTCAGCGCTTCGTGGTGGATTCGGTATTTAGCGTGATGAACAACGCGCTGACGTTCGTTGGCGCCGTGCTGATGCTCGGGTACATGAGCCGGGAATTGTTACTTGTGCTGGCGGGCGTGTTGATCGTGAACGCGGTGTTCTTACGCGTGATGCGATCGCCCATCGAGCGCTTGAGCCAGGAGGCTCGCGAGCGCGGTACTGATATAGCGTCCTTCTTGGTGGAAGTGCTGGGGCTGGTCAAGTGTGTCCAGGCCTTCAATGGCCAAGCGCGTGGCGCTGACGAGTTGGGGCGCTTGCACGACCGTCAGCGGGTAGCGTCGTTGAAGCTGCAGGTGGTCGGTTACTTCGTGGGCTCTCTGCCCGGTGTGGTCATGTCGATAAGCGTGTCCCTGGTGTTTCTGGTGGGCGCCCATCGCGTTGTCGACGGTAGCCTTACGTTAGGTGTGCTCATCGCCTTTGTGACGTACTTGCAGCGCGCCAGTACTCCCCTGCAGGCATTGACCAGCCTCTATGCGGGCTACCAGCGCGCAAAAATCAGCGTGATCAGAGTCCGCGAACTTTCATCCCAGCGCCCGTTGGTCACCAATGCGTCGTCAGGCAAAGTGGTCAGGGGGCGAGGCAATCTACTCATCTCGGGTATTGGTTTCACCTACCCAGGCAGTAACAGCCCGGTATTGAATAAGGTTAGCGCCGATATACCTGCCGGCAGTCGAGTCATCATCAAAGGCGCGTCGGGTGCAGGCAAGTCGACGTTGGTTGATCTGCTCCAGCGGCATTTTGATCCCGATGTCGGCAGCGTTCTACTGGACGGGGTCGACCTGCGCGACCACGACCTGGCAGACCTGCGCCGAAAGGTTACCGTCGTTTCACAGGCCACCGAGCTGTTCTCTTGCAGTTTGCTCGACAACATTCGCTATGGTCGCCCGTCTGCTTCTGATGAGGAGGTTTGCCTGGCCGCTCGGGTGGCTGGCGTTGACGATTTTGCTGCGGACCTTGAACAGGGGCTGGAGACGTTGGTTGGCCAGCGCGGCAGTCGATTGTCTGGTGGGCAGCGCCAGCGTGTGGCGCTCGCCCGGGCGATTCTGCTGAAACCGAAAATCCTGATCCTTGATGAAAGTACCAGTGGTGTGGACTGCTCGATGGAGGCGCGGATCTTGCGAGATATTGATGCTCTGTTTGGATCGAGCACAAGAATTGTCATTACCCATCGGCCGGTTGCAGATTTTTACCCGGATGTCGAAATCGACCTGGATGTTGGTGTAGGGACCGCATCATGAGCCCGCGCATTGGCATTATCGACAGCGGGGTAAGCCAGGCGTTGTTGTCCCATGTAGCCCTGTCCCGCTGTTTCGATGGCCGCGAAGGCTTGGCGCCTGCACATGTCGACCAACTCGGGCATGGCGATCAGGTCGCTCGGCTGATTGTCAGCCAGTGCGCTGATGCGCAGTTGCTGGTGGCGCAAGTCTTCACCTCTACGCTGCACGCCCCGGTCACACGTATTGCCGAGGCAATCTATTGGCTTGTGGCGTCCGGAGCGCAACTGATCAACATGAGTTTTGGCTTGCCCGGCGTGTCGAGTCACCTGGCAGATGCCTGCCGGTACGCTGTCGACAGAGGGGTTGTACTGTTCGCTTCCGCGCCCTCGTGTGGAGGCAATGTGGTGTATCCCGCTGCCCTCACTGAATGCATTTCCGTTACGGGTGATCCTCGCTGTGCCGAGGACGAGTTCGCATGGCTAGGGCTTGAGCGTGCTACTTTCGGGGCGTGCTCATTGCTGGTCCCGGGTAGCCCAGGGCAGGGCGGCGGGGCCAGCTTTGCCTGTGCTCGGTTCACGGGTATCGCCGGGCGTTTGATGGGCTGCCATGGGGGCGTGCAAGGGCGCCTGTCTACGCTCAGAGCGCGTGCGGTTTATGTCGGCCCAGAAGAGCGCAGAGCATGAACGACAGGGCTGCTCTACGGCTGGCTTACCTCATTTTTCCCGCCGCCACGGCGACTGCGCTTTTGCCGGGTGCGGGCAATATTCTGCTCGGTATTGCAGTTGTTCTGTTACTCGCAGGTGCCGCTGCGGTTCGTGCGAGAGCAGGCCTGTGGCAGGCTGCGACGGCCCTGCTTTGTGCCTGCGCGACGGCCATGTTGTTGGCGCTGCTGTCAGACCGTTTCGACTTTCGCTATGTGTGGCTGTACAGCAGTCCTGGGCTGCCTCTCTATTTGAAGGCGGCAAACGTCTGGGGCGGCGACGAGGGCACCCTGGTGCTGCTCGCCATGATGTTCGCGCCTTTGGCCTTGCGGCATGCGCGGCGCTCTGGCTGGGAGGGGATCGCGCCGGGCGTGTTGACAGCGTGGTATGCCGGGGCAGCGTTAATGATGGGGCCGTTCAGCCCGACGCCGGACGCCTGGCTGGTCTCGCAGGGCAGCCAGGGTATGAACGCCCACTTGCAGAAAATCTGGATGGCGTTGCACGCGCCCGCCATTCTTGCCGCCTATGTATGGGCCATCGCGCCGGTCGGTTCGGCCCTTGAAGCCTTGCGCGGCAAGCCCAACGACTATGTCGCGACAACCTTGCGCTATAACCGCTGGGCGTGGGTGGTGATGACTGCAGGCATTGGTTTCGGAATGATCTGGGCCTTGGGTGATTTCACCTTCGGCCAGCTCTGGCACTGGGACCCTGTGCAAACCAGCGTGTTCATCGTCTGGGTGATGCTGGGCGCTGTGCTGCACGGCGTGAGGCACTGGCGCAGTGGGGGCGCGTTCAGCCGCTTGTTGCCCATGCTGAGCATTCTTCTTGCGGCCAGCACGGCCCTGGCGATGGCGGTGACGCGCAGTGCCACTTTAGCCAGTTCGCACCGGTACATCGGTACAACCTCCTGGCTGAGCCATCTCATGCTAGGGGCGGTATTGATCGCTGTCGGAGCGGTCCTGCTGGTACAGCGGCGGCGGTCGCCCGCACCCCCCCCCGTTCAGCCAACGCCTCGCTGACGACGCGCCTGTCCGTCTGGCTGTTTTGCGGTACGGCATTGGTGGCCTGTGCTGCACTTGCGCTCGCGTATGCCAGGCAATGGTTGCAAACCCCAAAGCCGATTAACGAGAAGCCATTTTTCGAGACGCTCACGATGTGGGCAAGCGCGTCTGAAATGCAGCAGTTGCGTGACGCTTTTGCTCAATGGACGGTGGATGGCTATGCCCTGGGTTACTGGCTACTGCCACTGTTCGGCTTGATGGGTCTGCTGGGTGGGTACGCATTCCTGCGCAAGGCAGCGCCGCCAGCATTTGCGATAGCCGTCACCCTGCTGATGGCCGCTGCCTGCGCTGCACTTGTCTGGCAAGGTGGTCTCATCGCCCAGGGGTACCAGGGCAGGGGGGTACTGTCGAGCCGTATTGTCGCGATATTACCGTGGTTGGACGGTGCGCTCGGGGCCGCGAGCTTTCTGTTGCTGGCGTGCCTTTATTGGACGGCACGCAGCGTTTACAAGAGCCGGCGAGTGCGCGCACTGAAGATTACCGGGTCGCTTACGCTCATTCATGGCGGCGCTGTGCTTGCGTTGGTCGGCGGCTTTGCAGCGACTGCGTTGAATACCTACCAGGCGATTCAGATCGATGCGGAAAAGTTGCAATCCTGGAGCCGACTGCCAAACGGCATGGCCGTGCGTGTATCGCTTGCTTCGCCAGCGCTTGAGTATTCAGGTTATCGCGCGGTGGCCCAGGTAGAGGTGCGGGCTGAGGGTGATGTCGCGACAGGCCATGCGCTGTTTCTAGATGGCAGGCGTCAACCGCCAGGCTATCAGGGCCCGGTCAGGCAGCTGTGTGAAATCCTTGATTACCGGTATGCGCGTTACACCGGCGGCCCTCATTATTTGCTCGACCCGTTTGTGACGCACGGCCTGCTGGAGGACCGGCAGGTGTGGGTGCCCGCTTCAGCATCCCTTATGCAGCAGAGCTCGAGCGACGGCAGCGAAGCCCCCACACTGATCGTGATGCGCAGTTACCCACTGGTGTCGTTGGTCTGGCTTGGGCTGTGGTGCATGGTCGCCGGTGGGCTGTTGGCGCAAAACCGTCGTGGGGGTGTAAATAGATGAATACCATACTGGTGCTGGGAGCAGGCCCCGCAGCGGTTGCAACTTCCATTCTGTTGCGCCAGCTCGGGCACGATGTCCGGTTGGTCGGGAAAAACAAAAAAGACGCCTTTCTGGAGGGCGCCTCGCCACGGGTTGTCGAAGGCCTGCGCCGGGTGGGGTGCAGCAATGCACTGCGCGTGCTGACAGACCGCAGGTCTCGGTTGAGCCTGTGGGGCGAACGACCAAAACTGGCCAACAGTGAATATGTGGTTGATCGCAAAGCCTTGGACTCAGCCTTGTGGCTCGATGCGCAGTGCGCTGGCGTCAGTACGTTGAAGGCGCGTGTGCGTCAGGTCATGAAAACGCCGGAAGGCTGGATGGTGATCGCCACCGATCCAGGGGGCGATCACCACCACCTGGCCTGCCGTTTTCTGGTCGAGGCAAGAGGCCGTTCCGCTCCAAAAATCCTGCCGGACGAACAGGCTGAATGCCGAGCCATATCGCTGTTACGGCACTTTGTGAGTGATGGCTCTACGCCAAGCCTTACCTGCTCGGAACCGTTTGAGGAAGGGTGGGCATGGGCAACGAGTGCCGTGGACGGCTTTTGCAGTGTTCAGCTGGTGCCCGACCCCGACCACTTGAAGCCAAACGATTGCGAAACCGTGCTTGATGTTCACCAGCGAATGTACGCGAAGCTCGAGCACCTGCCGCGTCTTCTGGGGGCGTTAGACCCTGCGGGCACAGTGCTTTCCAGAGGGATTCAGCCGGTACGTCGTGGGGGGATCGTCAGCCAAGATTATTTGCGGGTTGGGGATGCCGCATATTGTGTCGACCCGCTGTCGGGGCACGGTATGTACGAGGCGGTGTCGGGAGCATTTGCCGCTGCGCCGACGATCAATACGCTACTGCGGCGCCCGCAAGCGCATGCCGTGGCGTTGCGTTTCTACGAAGAGCGTGCAACGCGTCTTTTCGACGCGCGGGCAGGTGCAGCGAGGCATTTCTACTCGGCCAATGAACAGTGGCAGCATGCACAATTCTGGGCTGCTCGTTCGCACTCTGTTTTGCAGGCAAGTACGGCCTTATCAGACGTACCATTGTTTGATCGTCGCCCTGTTATCGAGGATGGCTTCATCACCGAACGCCTTGTTCTGGTCACACGTGACCATCCCGAGGGTATCCGGTTCGTAGCGGGTATCGAGCTTGCCGGATTACTGTGTCAACAAGGGGCGACGGCCGATCTGAGCAGCGTAGAGGAGGCGCTGATCAGGCTGTCGATACCTGCCGAACAACGCAGGACACTGCTCATCGCATTATCTGGAGCTGCGAGCGCATAACGCCTTCGCCTTGTGCTGGACAACTTTCATTATTGAGGCGTTGCAGGCGCTTGAAGCCGTGTCCAATCAATTTCCTGAGTGGTGCCTCTGCTTTTAAGGGAGGAGTGTAAACAGCCTCCCTCTGCTTATCGGGCACGGTACTGCGAGACCTTGAGTCAGTCTTAGCCTGGATTTACAAAATCTCGCAACAGTTTTTGTAAACGATGGCCTCTATCGAGGTTTACATTTTCTAGGCGCCACTCGGACAGCCTTAAAACCTGAAGCGCCGGCCGCTACCCCACAGGGGTAGGTTGATCGCCTGGGGCTGGTCATGCCATCTGGAAAGATGGGAGGCCCCAGAGTGGCTCCACAAAGGCTGAATTCTTTACGCTTCCTTTCTCCCTAGCTTTACGCCGTGTGCGGATTCTAGCGCCGTTTTTTCCGCTCCCACCCGCACTCGAGATGAACGAGACGCTACCCGTGAGCCAGATCGCAACAGTTGAAACCCTCACCCAAGCCGACAGCCCGCCCGCCTCGCAATGCTGACCGTCACTATCGGTATGGTCTACGGCGGCACCAGCCCGCTCTACCCCTGAAGAAACTATTCAACGCCCATTTCGGCATGCAGGGCATGTCGAAGTCGTACTCGGGATTCTGTCGCTGGGTCTGGGTGGTGTTGATCAAGTGGTGTGCTGTTCACCCTGATCGAGATCTTCCCGGGGATCGCCGTGTACTTCGTGGCGATCATCGGCCTAGCCGGTGATTTCGCGCTCAAGCTGAAGCTGCCGTTCCTGACCTGGATGGTTTTGTTCGGTCTGACCATGCTGTGTCGTGATCCCTGGCAACGTTGATGAAGTATTGAAACCACTGATCGGTGTGCGGTAGTCGTTACACTAAATGCGCAACGTCGCGGCTTTGAGATTAGGTCAGTATTTCTAACTGCGGAAATACCGATCGATAACTGCGTCGAGGAAGTGCTACATGTCCATCCGATTCGCCTCACATACGGAGCCGTATCCCTAGCGCTGGAGCAAACGCGGGGAGGAGGGGGCAACTTTGTAATGATCTGTCCAGCCTTGGAAGTTTTCCGCGCACCGCCTATGCTACTGTCATTTTGACAGCCTGGCAGGGAGTTTTGATGGCTATCGTTGTCCGCGTTCTCAAAGCGAGGCATGGAGACTGCATCCTGGTCAGCCATGAGGGGCCTGGCGGGGTGTTCAATCTGCTGATAGATGGCGGCACGTCTACCACCTTCAGGCATGGGCCCCGGCAGCGTTATGCCGGAGCGCTATGCAACTCCCTTGATGAGCTGAAAGCCAAAGGGCAGCGCATCGATCTCGCGATTCTCACCCACATTGATGACGATCATATCAATGGGCTCATCAAAGCCTTTGAGAAGCCAGGTTATCTAGGCGATATGGTCAAGTCCATTTGGTTTAACTCTTCGCGATTGATTACACGCCATTTTGACGTGCCTGAAATACCCGAAAATAACATTGAGCTGCTTGACGATGATCCGCAAACAACAGTCAAGCAAGGGAAAGATCTTGAGGAATTGCTTGATAAGATGGGCTGTTCTCGGGCTCCCATTATTATGGAAGGGCAGACACATCAAACGGGCCCCTTCACACTCAAGGTGTTATCGCCTGGCAGGAAACAGCTTGAAAAACTGTTGCATGTATGGCCCCCTGAAGTGGATGCTGGAAAGACATCGGCGCACGAAACTGACTATCATTTAACGCTTCAAGATATCTGGTCAGACGATAAATTTCAATCTGATACCTCTGTTTGCAACGGCAGCTCTATAGCATTCATACTCGAAGCTGATGACCGGCGTATGCTTTTTCTGGGTGATGCACACGATGGCGTAGTGTGCGAAAGCTTGCGGGCTAGTGGCTACAGCGAAACCAATAAGATTCAACTGGATCTTGTTAAGCTGTCGCATCATGGAAGTCAATACAATACCAGTAGTGATTTGTTGGGATTGCTGTATTCGCCGATTTACATCGTATCTACTGATGGGTCTAGGCATGGTCTTCCTAATAAAAGGACGGTGGCCAGAATTATCAAGTATACGCAGGGTAAAGTGTATTTCAATTATCATCATGTGGTTGCCCCTTTGCTGCTGGCTCATGAGATTGAAGAATACTCTTCTCGTCTAGAAGTGCTCGAAGATGAAATTAGATACTAATAAAACAGTTTCGGAAATTATGCAGTCGTACTGCGTGATGGTTAACGGCGGAAGCGGTGTTTTGATGAATGCCATGACGCTGGAGTTTTCCTACGTGCTCACGGCTAGGCACACGGTGTTTGAGGAACCCGCTAAAAACGTGGTGACCGATCATAATCAGAACGCCATTGAAGTGCTGGGGGTCATGGTTTTTCCCAAGGTGGGCCAGCAGGAACCTTTAGATTGTGCAATATTAAAAATCGCACATCAGGCAGGACTATCTCAAAAATCTTGGACTGCTGCTAACTTGCCTCCCATGGCCAATCTTACTTTTGTGGGTCTTCCAAACGCGGAAAGGGCTAGTGCAACACCAATCAAGCATCGGACTGGCCAAGCAGCCAGCGTGGTCAATGACCTTATAACCTTGGAACTGGCGGGAATTCCGAGTAAGGAGGTCATTCAGGGGATGTCTGGGGGGGGCGTTTACCACATTGATGATGATTGTCCGTATCTGGTGGGCGTGGAGTTTGAAATGGAGGCCACTTGTCTGGATCACCAGTATGGTCGCGTCGAGTGTCATGGGCTCGCTCGTTACAATCAACTCCTCACCCTTCATTCTAGTGCGCCAATGGTTCCTCCACATCTGGAGTGCTTTTCGAGGATGCGAGATCGGATTTTCGCGTTTAATGTGTATGATCCAATTAATGTTCAGAACTTAAAATCTGCATTGCTTGCTTTTGCAGATTCATTGATCAAGGGCGGAATGCCTCCACCCTACGAAATCATGACGCGCTATGATACCCAGTTATTGCTAGATTCAGGAGAATCCAGCGTGCTGGAAGCCCGGGAGTTGTGGGTTGCATATCTGGAATTTGTTGTGATATCCGCAATAATGGACGGTACTGGAAGTGCAGATAATAGCTACATCAGTGGAATTGATAAGAAGCGTCGTCTGTTGTACACCGCCGACTCCACCAACTGGCTTCGCCGATTGGATGAGATTCTTAAGATAGCTCGTCAATTACTCGACAAAGATGGCACCCTCGTAGTCGCCTCGCCTGATATTGCCGCAAAGCCTGTTCCTAAAGATTTCATGCTTAAGAATGTTATTGGCAACATAGCAGTCGTCCCAGGTAAGCCATTTTCTATCGATGAAGTTGAGAGTGAGATTTATACTAGTTATAAGCTGACTCATCTTGAGGGGTTGCGCAACAGCTGCGTCATCGAAAGAGAGGATGAGTACCGAAATTTGGCTCCAGGGAATATTCAGTTGCTGGAGCTCAGGAAGAATCTGGATGAAATTATTAATTAAAGATTGCAATTTCGATTTTCTCGCCGCCGAGTTCGATGGCATGGCATTTCATATGTTTCGGTCTGATGATGCGTTATCCTATATTTCGTGTATTGCCTGCTTGTGTCATGAGCCGTCAGCTATCGTGAGAAACTGGCGTGTAATCCAAAATCTTGTATCGGTCCACCACCAACCTCCCGGGAATCTTGCTGCCTGGAACGTCTATATCGCTTTTGTGACGATTGGCACTGTGCCGATTTGGGATAAATACCAGATCGAGAATAACAAATATGCTTCTCGGAAAATAATAATCGATGGGCTTTCTAAATGGCCAACCCTTGAGCAATTGACTGATCATTTGGAAGAGCAGCTCTTAGGGGCAGACTTAACGCTGGATCCCCGTGTTGCGGAATCCCGGGAGCCGTTACTGTCACTGGAGAAGTTCGTACGTGGCGCGCCGTTAGATCAAAAGACGGAGTCCAAGGAAAAACGCGCGTCAATGATTAACGAAATCATAGAATCTCTGAAGAAAAATGAAAATTAAAAAAGTTGAAATTGAGGCGTTTCGCGCTTATAAACTAAAGTCAGAAGGCACATTTGATTTCACAAATTCCGATGATCTGCCCTCTAATTTCGTGGCGATATTTGCTCCTAATGGATTCGGTAAAAGCTCGTTTTATGATGCAGTCGAATGGGCGGTCACGAATCATTTGGAGCGTTTAGGTGGAGACTACAATAGAGCTAATTATGAGGGTGCTGCGCGCGCGACTAAGGATGCAGGCAAAGGACAGGAGATCCTCCGAAACAAATATATCGATGACGACGAAATTAAAACTCGGGTGGTTGTTTCAACAACACTTCCACTTCCTTTTGCGCGAGAGTTTGGGAGAATACGTGCAAACGGGCGTGACTTACGTTTTGGAGAAAGAGGTCGCGAGAACGAATATTTTCGGCGCGTCATCTTGAGCCAAGATGAGATCGACAGGTTTCTTCGAGAGGCGAAGCCGCAAGAACGCTACACGAAGTTTATGGAAAGCTTCGGTGGGGAGACTGAGAAAGTACGTAAGGAATTAACGGTACTCATCCAAGACAACCGAGTTGAGCTTCAGGCTTTGGATTTGCAGCGCGAGGATATTATTGCTGAGCTCAATCAGCCTGTTGATCTCTCCATCTTTGATGGTTTCAATGCGGTGGCCACACAACTCAATGCTGCTGGTGAAAACATCGCGTTGGCGGACGAGAATTTTTCCGCTCAAACAGAGCATGCGTTGAGTGCACATCTTGTATCCCGGCAGCATGAATTGAGCGTAGAGCGCGAAGCAAATATTCGGTCGATTGAAGCTCTTACAGATAGACTGATAAAACTCCCTGAGATTGAACTCCACAGCCAATTCATCATTGGCCAAAAGGCGATTTCTGGCCGGCTTGATCATGGCGTAAAAGATGCTGATCGCTATGAAGAACTTCTGAGTGCTCATGAACAAAGTTCAAGTGATGTTCAGGCAGCAAGTCAGCGTTCCGCGGATATTGCTAGTGTAATTAATCATTCTGTTGGGTTCTTCCAGTCTGAGTCACGCCTCAATGATATCGCTAAACGCCAACTGATACTGGGAGAGAGCCGTCCAGGCCATGCCGCAGAACTTTCGGGATTAGCAAAATCCTTAGATGATATTAACCAGGACCTCAAGGCGGCTGATGATCGCTCTGCCTTTCTAAGGAACTCTATTGATAATGCTGGACCGGTATATGCTGAGCTAAAATCCAATCGCGCGCGCATTGACGTGATCACTCAGCAAATGGCTGAAAAAGAAGTTGCGGCTCGCCTGGATGCAGCAAAGTTGGAGCACCTTCAACTCGATCTGAAACAGATCTCTGGTTTCAAACTTACTGATAACTTTATTCTGTCTACAGCTGAAGGTGCTAAATATCTAGGTCAGGACAAAATTGAGCGCTTGACCAAGTGTTTTGGTGAGTTGGAATCCATTGACCTCCATGACAAAACTGTGCACGCAACTCAGACAGCCTTGGCTGACCAGATGGGCGTGCACGAACGTTTGATCTCAACCGGCCTGGACTACCTTAGTGCATGGCCGTCCAATATCTGCCCGCTATGTAGCGCAACCCACTACGATGCAGAAAAACTCAGAGAGAAAGTTAGGTCTCAGACGTTGCTGTCGCGGCTGAGCCAGGAAAACGCGGACCTGCTCGCACAGTCCGAAGCACGTCGTAAGAATCTGCTGGAAGAAGTAAAATCTATCACGCGAATTGCGGAAGAGGCACATGGCCAGCATTTGGCTGATCTTCGCGGAAAAATCAAAGAATTGAGTGCAAGGCTGGAGCTCATTGATCGAGACAAGTCTGATCTAGAGGTGGAGAAGCGTGCCTTAGAAGATAGATTCAATATCCTTGATAAAATTGTGTGGAGTCTCACCCAAGATGAGCTTATAACCCGTGCCCACGCCGAAATTGCTCAGCTTTCTGTCAAGCGCTCCGGATTTGTGAATCGTCAAGCTGAGTTGTCTGAAGAAATTTCACAGCTTACTCGTAGAATTTCACAAATTGATGCCGATTTGCAGGCGCTTACAACTGAAGCCGGTACCCTCAAGTCGCAAACATCTTACCAATTGGTCTCTAAGTATCTGGTCAATAATGGTGTCAGTTCAGCCCAGTTGTCTGAGCACTGCCAATCCGAGAAGAGTAAAGCTGAAGCGCAACTTGCTAGCGCCAAGGCCGAAGTTAATGAGCTTGCAGCTCAGTGCACTGCACTCCAGCAAAAGATGGTGTCCGATGGCACATGGGTGAATTTTGCTCAACTTCGATCTCAGAAGGAAGGGGTCGATCTGCAGTTGGCACGCGCTCAGTCCGCTATTAACGCGTTCTATGAAAGTCTTGCTACCTTCGTCGTTGTTCACTTGCAGGAAAGTTTAGATCAAGTCCAAGCGCTGATTAATAGCGAGCTGCAAGCCCGTCGCGTGCGCTCCGAGCAACTTGAATCCACGGAAAACAGTTTCAAGCTGCTTTTGGAACTGATGACTTCCTTCAAACCCTACCTCAAGCGCTTATCCCTTCAAAGTGAGTTGGCTGATCTGGAATTGCGGCTAGATCAGCGTAATCAGGTGGACGCGCTTCTGTGTGCAGAGCGGGAGTCTGTTATCGAGCAACTGAAGACATTGATTAAAAATTTCTTTTACGAAGATCTTATAAATACTATCTACAGGAAGATTGACCCACACCCCTCATTCAAAAAGGTGGAGTTCAAACCGGATTTTGAGTCTTCTAGCCCCGGATTGAATATTGTCGTGAGTGACGAGAACGGAATTTTAATTTCGCCAATTCTGTATTTCAGTGCTGCTCAGTCAAATATCCTCAGTCTTAGTGTGTTTTTGGCCAGCGCGCTTCACGCCAAGGATGATCATGGGAATCCGATCGATGTCGTTATGATTGATGATCCTATTCAATCAATGGACTCCATCAATATTCTCTCGACCATCGATCTGTTACGGAGCATCTGCCTCCAGTTCGATAAGCAAGTTATTATTTCTACTCACGACGAAAATTTCTTTGGGCTTTTGCAGCGGAAAATTCCTGCGGAGATTTTGGGTGCGAAGTTCATGCAGTTGGAGAAGTTTGGTGTGGTGGTTCCGGTTGAGCCATTCCTTAACTAGCATGTCGTCACGGAAGAGATGGATTTGCCCCTTTCGTGACGCACTACCCAGCGGCGGTTATTTAAGGCGGTGGTGTTCATTTGACTGAACTTGCACTGGATGCAGTGTGAGGAATTTGTTGCTGGCTGGAGGGGTGCTACAAATTATATTGACGTTTCGAATCAGATAGCCGTTGAGTAAACTGGTTTTGCGCGGACCTTGGACACTGCAGGTCCAGATGTTTCGCCCATTTGGCAGTTTTAGATGGATGCCCATTTTTTCAAAATGGCGTTGAATGCTCCGCCAATCTTTTTTCATTCCGTGGCCATTGGCGCTCTCCGGATGCTCAGTGATGTACAGCTGGAAAATACCAGGGGTGACTAAGAAGAGCATTCCATTCACTGTGTGAGCCTTGGCCTTGCTGTCGTTGACCACCAAGCGATGAGTATGGATTCCGTCGCGCAGCCACTCAAGAAAGGCAAGCCCCGCGGCTTCCTGGGGGGCCGCAGCGGCGGATTGAAGGCTTCCCGTACTTGATCCAGTATCCAGCTCGCTTGGCACTTGCAACATGTCCAGCAAATCGTCGAGATAGTCAAAATCCTGGTTCGGGTGCTCGGGTACGGGCTGCTTCCCTTCCGGCGTTGGTTGCGGTAGATCCAAAGCAGACTCGCAGGTTTCACCGGTCGGCAGGGAACCGTCTGTTATCGGCTCTACCTTGCCCCTAAAGCAGTCTGGCCGAGGGTCATCGGCCCAGATAAGACTTGGCTGCAGACGAAGAAAGGTAAAGCGCTGTTGCCAGTTATCGTCTGCGACGGTCGCGCGCCATACCGCTTTGCCTTCGGGTGTTGCATCCACCAATCCATGGGACTGCAACTCATCGAACAGGGCGATATTGGAGGAGGGGATGCCATCCACTGCCTGAGCCAACAGGTGGGCGCGCAGTTTGTCGGTGGCGATCTTGCTGACCAGCCACAGATGGTCTTCGGTGAGCCAGCCGGACGCGCCGGGCTGGTTGAATTTGAACTCGTTTTTGACCAGGTGACGCAGGCCCGTGAGCAGGTGATGCTGCAACGAGTTTTTGGGGGCCAGCAGGGCCTTGGTGGGGTTGGCGCCGATATTCTGCGCGGTGGAGACCCGGTCAGCTTGCAGCACTATTTCCCCGATGGTACCGGCATGCTCGTAGTGGTTGGTCAGCAGAAACAGTAGGTGGCCCCACAGGATTGGATAGCTGCTGAGCCAGTCGAGCTGGCGGGATGTCAAAACTTGTGTGTACAGCAGCCCGGTGGCGGCGCCGTGAAGCTTGTAGTCGCGGCCGACTATGTAGCGAAAGCGGTAGGGCTGGGTCAATGGACCGTGCCAGGGGTGCCAGACCTCACCATTCTGATACTCCACCTGCAGGTCGACGGCAATCTTGCCAATGTCGTGGAGCAGGGCGCCGTAGGCAATCGCTGCGCTCCAGGCGTCGGCCTGCGCGGCTTGGTCTTCTGGGGCAGCACCGCTGGGCAGCAGATACGACTGGCGCAGCTTCAGGCTGCAGGCCACCAGTTCTAGTCCATGGTCCAGCATGCCGCCCGGGTAGGCATGGTGGTGGCTTTCGCTGGCAGGGAGTTGCTGTACATAGCTGGCGTAACGGCGGATCGGGTCGAGGTAGAGCTGATTGAACTGCGGCTCGGAGAGCGCTGTGTATTGCCAGATGCGCTCCAGCAGCTTTTTGCGGTGGTCGGCACCGAGCAGGGATTCAGAGGAGAGCGGGAGGATAAACCCCTCGGGCGCTGCAGCGAGCGTGGGCTCCGCGGCATTGCCTTTTTGATGTTTGAACCACCAGCGCTTCATCGCGGTACCTGCCTTGCATTTAGGAGGTCCTTTTGCTTTTTCGGATAGGCCTCTTACCCTTGTGCCCCCTTCCATTGCCACCGTTACCCTTTACCGCCTTGGCCTTTTTCGCGAGTGCGAAAATTCGAAGCCTGGCGCATCAGGTTACCTGTGATATCGGAATGGCCTGTCCTTTTTTCGGGAGGTAGACTGTTCGGCACTATTTGGGGGAAGGTAGCCTGATGACGTTGAACGATGCCATTTTAATCGTGCTACTGGCCGACCGGATTCATGGGACCGATGCTGCCATTCGATCAACAGCCAAGCGCTGTGCGAAACAGCTGCCACGTAGTCAGCGCGATATGCTTTTCAAAATCGGCAACAGTGCTGCACCTCGTGAACTAGTGGGCCACCTTTGCCAGTTCTTGCCGGACTGATTAGTCACATAGATATGTGCACATATTGAAGGATGAAAAGTTAGCTGAAGAGCCAATTCACGCTCGGCTAGTACTTGTGCCTCAGGTAATATAACCACACATGCCCCCAACCCTAGGAAAGATTTCACATGTCCAAACTTGCCGAATTCAAAGCACTGGAAGCTCAACTGGCTGCTCAACTTCAACAGCTGGACGCGATGAAAAACGATTCCGGCCTGAAGCAGGAAATCGAGTTTGAACAAAAGCTCAAGGCTCTGCTGGATGAGTACGGCATGAGCCTGCGCCAGGTCATCACCATTCTGGACCCGTCCAAGGGCGTGAGCGTAGCCACCTCCAGCGCCGCCACCGGCGCTCAGCGCAAGCCGCGTGAGGTCAAACGCTACAAGCACCCCCACAGCGGCGAGATCGTCGAAACCAAGGGCGGCAATCACAAGATCCTCAAGCAGTGGAAGCAGGAGCACGGCTCGGATGTCGTCGAGAGTTGGGTGCAGTAATCGCGTGCTCAATTGCAGCGACAGATGCTCGGCGTTGCAGGCAAAACAAAGGCCCCGGTAGGGGCCTTTGTATTTGAAGTGAAAAGTCACGACGTGAGACGTTCAGTCGTCTCGCGGGACTGATCCAACTGCAGCGCCAAGAGGTACTCTGACGCTTCGCGGGCCAGCCCACTGGCGCGGAAGATAGCCCGCTTGTCTTCCTTGAGAATTTTCAACCAGGACGCCAGGTACTCCTCGTGGCGCAACTCGCCCTGCGTGCCGGTGAGGGCGCAGAGAAATGCTGCACCCATCTCCGCGACCAATTCCTCGAAGGCGTAGGCTGCAGAGCCAAACGCGTGCCCGCCCGTGATGCCTTCTCGGTTGAGGCGAGCGTGGTGACCCGACCAGTGCGTCAGTTCGTGTAACGCGGTTGCGTAGTAGCTGCCGACGTCCACGAACTGGGCCTTGGTGGGCAATTGGATGAGATCCCGGATCGGTAGATAGAACGCGTCATCCCCGTAGCGATGTTCGATACGTGCGCCGCTGGCGGCCAACAGTCGCTCCGCAGGTGCATATTCGATGAACATCACCGGATCTTCACCGTCGTCGTGGTGCTGCTCGTCGTTGGGTAGTCCCTCGGTCTGCTCGATGTTGAACAGGCAATGGGTCCGTAGCAGAGCGAACTGCACCATCTTGACGTTACCTTGCTCATCAAGGACGACCTGACCGTCTTCGTCGTGCGCTTCCTTGCTCATGGGTTTGTACAGCACCGCGAGGGTCGATTGTTCGCCCTTGCGTATGTGACCACCGGCTTTGCGAGCCTGGTTGTAGGTGAGCCAGCGATCTTGGCGGTACCCGCGCAGGCGGGCTTCGGCCCACAGCAGCGGAATGTTGATGCCGGCGTAGAGGCGCCGGGTGATCGCGTTAATGGGGAAAGGTGCGTCAGCACTGGAGCCTGAAGTGGTCCAGGGTTTGATCCAGGGGATGACCCCTTGGCTTAGGGCACTGACAATCTTGTTGGTGACGTCCAGGTAGATATCGGACATGACGTTCTCCAGTCAAAAAGGGGAACGCTGCCCGGCCGGGAAGGGTTCCCGGTGGGGTAAGTGGACAGTGGTAGTGTGGGTGTTCAGGCCGATGAGATGTCCAAACCGATCTCATGTGGCAACTTGATGTGCAGAAAAACAGGGCCGGTTTTTGGCGTGATGTGAGTTACCAGTAGCTGAGGGGCAGCCGTCGATGAGTTTGAGTCGCTCTGGAAAGCATGACCGAGCAGCAGCTCGAGCGACTGGCGCAGGTGGTGATCTACTGAAGCCAGAGCGATGCCCAATACGGCTTGCAAGCGCTGTCCTGATTGCTCGACTGCGTCAGTAGCCGTACCAACCTCAGCGATGAATTTCCATACGCCTGGGCTCAGGACAATGGCGGGTAAGGAGCGGTTCTTCCTGGACACTGGTGCCTCCCGGGAGCTGATCCTGCGATGGCTTCACGAACAACTTGGGGGAAGTCCCATCGCTACAACTCACACTGTGAACTGGGCGTGTCTAGGCATTAAAACGCTCTTGCCGGTGGGGTCAATGCCCAAGCCAGGGCACCGCGAAGGTCGAGTTTCCAGCCGCTTCCAGCGAAGGCTTTCCATCCCAAACTTCCAGATGAAAGGCTCGCTGCTGTTGGCGTAGATTGAAATGAGCGATATCCCAGAGAGGCACTAGCTCGTGCTTTCCCGGGACATCGCGGGTGTTGCGAGAGCATTCAGGATTTCCCGGAGAGGGCAATCTCTGCAGCGATGTACAAGTGGGTGGATGCGGCCTCAACTACCAGCGATCCGCTGGTGCCGCGTAGGCTTTCCAGGACGGGATCATCAAGGTCGAAGTACTCAGCAAAATCGTCGCCGCCGAATTCACTGCTTGCGCGATTCCACCAGGTGTCGAAGTCGTCGACGTCAGGGTTGCAGCCCATGGCATAGGCAATGTGTTTGCGGCTACCTCCGTCGGATTTGCTTTCACCGAACTCAGACATGAGGTAGACACCGTGGTCTTTGACCAAGACGACTCTGCAGCCGATGACGGCCGCTTCAGTCAAGACAGCATGAAGTTCAGTTCCTGTGAAGCGCAACATGGTGAGTTCCTCCAGGCAGTGCGGAGGAATTCCACCCATGCGGGAAGAATTCCCAGCACGGAAATGGAAAAGGGGCCTCAACGGAGCAGGTCTCCGTGAGGCAGATGTGAAAGAGCGCTCATCACCGCGGGAGCGGTAACCGGGCGAGCCACCGAACGCTAATCGCCCTTGGGACAACCATCACGGGAGTGACGTAGCCTTTAAGGTTATGGCCACCTGGGGTGCCGGGTTACCAGCGCTTGCAAGTTCGATTTATCAAGCGGGCCGGCATTGCGTCAATAGGAATTTTCAGAAGGGTGCAATGCGTCAATCCATGCGGTGCCACTGGCGGTCAGCAGCGTAAACCAAGTGATCAACGGTCATGTAAAACCGTGGGGGAGGAGTAAGCTAGAGCTTGGATCCAAACTCTTTGTAGCGGTTTGGCCGCACGTGCGGTGAAGTAAACGGAGGTACGAAAATGACGGCCCAAGCTACTTCAAACTCCAGCCGTACTCCATTCGGCAAGTACTTGATTCGTGCCGCAGGTCGAGCGGGACGATTGGTGAATCAGCTAGAAACCAGCGTTTTGCACTCACCGATTTTGGCGAAGGTGCCGCTTGGGTATCGCCGGGTGGGTATGCAGATCGTTAAGTTGATGCTGATGCTTGCTGTCGCATCAGTCGCTTTTTTCCTGGCGATCGGAATGGTTGCTCTGTGGACCCTCGCGGCGCTGCCCATTAAAAGTGATAGGCAACCTCGGATATACGAGGTAAGTCATCCCCAGCACCAAAGCAAATATCCTGAGATGTACGATGATAATGGGTCTCCTAGATAATCAATTATCTTAACTTTTTGGCTCCCGATATGAGTTGAGAAGATCCTTTATCAGCCTGTACCTGAGCTCCTTCTGATCCGCGAGTGAAGAGCGTCTGGACACCGCTGCCTACGTTGTATCCCGCCCAGCTCATTACACCGAGGAAAAACATTGGGAGTACGAAGAACATGGCCCCCATCACGTACTCAATCACCTGCGCGGTGACCGTCCCATCCATGAAGCCTGCCGTTGGCAATGTTAAAAGCGCTTGGTCCGTGGCAGAGACCTGGTGGTACAGCGTGTCGAGCATGCTCGAGTCGATCCACCGGGCCAACTCCCACCAGAACGTCAGCATGTGTAGGGTGAATAGCGCGAAGGTGACCGTCATCAACGCTTTGAGTTGGTAGGTGCTGATCAGCAGTACCAGCGGCAAGCTGATGATCGTGCCCATGATCAGGAAGGCCTGCACCATTGGCAGTGCCGCGCGTAGGGCATTCATCGCCGGGAAATTGCTGAACGAGCCCAAGGCCAGGCCGGTGTTGGTGGCCAGGTTGTTGAGCCCCTGTGTCAACGATCCACCTCGGGCACTGCTGCCATAGTCCTGGAACACCTGACCCGGCGCCATGCTCAATGACTGCTGGCGCGGGCTAACCAGTTCACGCAGGGTCGCGTTTTCGATTTCGGTGGAGCTGTGTCCGGTCAGCCACCCGCGCAACTGCGTGAGCAGATTGGGATCGACCTCGGCAACCAGGCGATCCCGCATTCCGACCGTGGCATCGCTCCACCACTGCTTGCAGGTTGGGTAGCCCGCACCGTTGTCCAACCGGGGCAGGGAGGTGTCCCGCGTCTCGTCGTACGGCCAATCAACCCGGGGCGTGCGCGAGCGATCCGTGTCGTAATAGCCCGGCGTGTCGAGTAGGTAAGTCGAGCCAATCCAGGACGCATCGTAGCTCTGCGATTCGTCCAGCTCAGGGCGGTTGGTAAACAGCCGCGAGCGTGAAAAGCCGTAGCAGTCGCGGGTGAAGTCGGCGACTTCCTGCAGCAGTACCTGGTCATTGATCCGCGAGCTGTCGATCTCCATCCGCATCGCACGAATGTCGGGCGCGCAGGGTATCGACGCCGTCGCTGCAGCGGTGATGCCCTTGCTCATGGCATGTACCAGGTACCACCACACCGGCACGTTTGCTGATTTCTCGCCGATGGTGTTGAAGGTGGTTCCCCAGGCCGTGTCAGCGGGTTTGGCCACCGATACACCACAGCGCTGGCTCGCCGCATCATCGAAGGTCACCGAGGAGAGGTTCAGCGGGAAAAACGGCATACAGCCAAACAGGATGACGACGTAGCTCATCCACAGCCGGTTCTCGACGCGGGGGATCGACAGCAAGCCCTTGTTGCCCTCGTCGGCCCCCTGTTGGCGGGCGGATAACCACTCCTGGAGGATAATCGCCCCAAACGGCGCGGCGAACAGTCCGGTGTCTGCCAGCGTGTTCCAGATGCCGTTGTTGATGATCCAGGCCAGCAGCGACAGGTAGTACTCAAGGTAGCTGTTGGTGCTCATGTTCATGGCTGCACCTCACGCGCGCGACAGTTCGACCAGGATGATCGAGCCGAAGCCGATCAGGCCCAAGCGCAATAGCCGTTGCTGCTCTTCCGGGTGCGGCCGCAAGCGGAGTGCTGCGGCCCAGCCGGCGAGGATCAGCGCGTACAGCAGGGCTCGCCAGTAGCCGAAAAAGGGCGTGCTCCCCCGTGCCTCCTTGATCCATTCCAACTGGGGGCCGCTCAATTGCAGCGCCATCGAGGCAATCAGCAACATGACCATCCCGACGCCGAGGATCAGCAGGCCCCGAACGACCGAGCTCCTCACTGAAAACGGCATCATGGCGTGCTCCTTCCCTGATCCGCTCGCTGCAGGCGGTCTGGGCGTGGATCGCGCTGGTCGATACTGCGTGAGGCATCGGCACCGCCCGCATGGCGATCGAGGACCAGGCTGGCGGTGTTGGTGGCCAGCGCTTGGCGCACTTGCAACTCCGTTTGCAGCAGGCGGATCTCGCGCTCCAGCGTTTCGACGTTGCTGTTGAGGGCGGTGGTGGCGGGCTGCGCCGACGCCACATTGGGCTCACGGCTACCGGCGAGCAACGTGCGCTGCAGCAGCATCGCTTTGTAGATCACGCTCGATAACGCGGTCTCGCTGGCCAAACGTCGGGCCAGCAGGTTCTGGTCGGGGTCATCGCGCAGGCCCTCGATGACGCCGCGCGAGACCTGCAGCAACGGGCTGGAGACTTTACCGAGGTTTTCTGGCGTGGGCTCCTCTGCGCCCGACAGCATGCGCTGCAAGCCCTCAAGATGCTGCGTGTAGGTTTCCTGGATCAGTGGCGTAAGACCTGCGCCCGCGCTCACGCGCAGCGTCTCGCAATCGTCACAGGTTTCCACCTCGGTTTCGCCGAGCACGCGAGCGGCCCATTCGGCAGCCTCCTCGGGGCTCGCCCAGGCCTGGCAGATCGCGCCGTTCTGACAACTCGAGCCGACGGCCGAGGTGTCTTCGACCGAGCGGTTGTGCAGCAGGTTGTAGCCCGCTTTGACCACGTCCGAGGTCACCCGGATCGGCGCCTGGCCATGACCGCCGGCTTTCTGCCCGCCGACCCAGCTGACCCCGTTGTTGCCGTTGTTCGATTCGGTGTCCTTTACCGCAGTCACGGCATCACCGTCGGACTGCTCCAGGTTGTGCTGCATTTCCTGGTTCTGCGCCAGTGCCCCCCAACCGGCCTGATCCACCTTGTCAGCCATCTTCGCCGCCATCGCCTGGCAGGTGAGCTTCGAACGGTCAAAGTCGATGCGCCCCTGCAGCACGCCGTTGCTCAGCAGCTCATACAGCCCGGGGTTGGCACGCTGAATGATCATTGCCGGCAGAGACATCACCGCCTGGGTGGCGTTCTGGATGACGTTGCCCATGATCTGCTGGAAACCCTGCGTGGCCCCATTGAGCTGATTCTGCAGAGTGTTGGAGAGGTTCATGTTTCCGCACATCATGTTCGCCCGCCAGGACAGGCCCACACCGAGTCCGCTGGGGCGGTA
>NZ_JBICKL010000102.1:0-42829 GCF_043104195.1 Pseudomonas sp. xss_2 | reverse complement strand
GCAGGCGACACAAGAGCCTCCGTGATGAAAAGCCAAACCATCCGCCGCTGGTCCGCGATCCACACCTGGAGCAGCCTGATCTGTACGCTGTTCTTGCTGTTGCTGGCACTCACCGGCCTGCCACTGATCTTCCACCACGAGCTGGAACACCTGCTCGGCGATGCCCCTGAGCTGCGGCAAATGCCCGCCGACACCCCGCACCTGGATCTACAGCAGTTGGTGCTCAAAGCCGAGCAACATCGTCCCGGCGAGGTCATGCAGTATTTCGGCTATGACGAGGACGAGCCCAACGGCGTGATCGCCATCACCGCCGCCAGCGCGGCCAGCGACCCTAACGACTCGCACACCTTCATGCTCGACGCCCGTACCGGCGAGGCGGTTGCCATGCCTGCGGCCAATGGCGGCTTGATGATGACCCTGCTGCGCCTGCACGTGGACATGTTCGCCGGCCTGCCCGGCAAACTCTGGCTAGCGTTCATGGGCGTGCTGTTCGTCTTGGCGATCATCTCCGGCACCGTGCTCTACGCGCCCTTCATGCGTCGCCTGGAGTTCGCCACGGTGCGCCGGGACAAGTCACGCCGGCTGCGTTGGCTCGACCTGCATAACCTGATCGGCGTGGTCACCCTGACCTGGGCGCTGGTGGTCGGAGTCACCGGTGTGATCAGCGCCTGCGCCGACCTGGTGATCGCTGCCTGGCGCAACGAAAGTTTGACGGCCATGGTCGCGCCCTACCGCAATGCGCCAGCGCTGACAGAACGTGCCCCCGCCAGTCGCCTGCTGGAAATCGCCGAACACGCAGCGCCTGGCATGCACCCCGACTTCATTGCCTTTCCCGGCACGCGCTTCTCCAGTGAGCACCACTATGCGGTGTTCATGAAAGGTGCCAGCCACCTGACCTCGCACCTGTTCACCCCAGTACTGATCGACGCCAAGACCCTTGAGGTCACCGCAGTCGGCGACCGACCGTGGTACATGGATGCCCTCGGTCTGTCGCAGCCACTGCACTTTGGCGACTATGGCGGACGACCGATGCAAGTCCTCTGGGCGCTGCTCGATGTCCTGACCATCATCGTTCTCGGCAGCGGCCTGTACCTGTGGCTCGCCAAGCAGCGCAAACCCCGTGAGGCCAAGGCATGAGCCACAAGTCGCAAGCGACCGCACGGATCTTCGCCTGGCCGGCTCTGATTGGCTTGCTCGGCGCCCTAGGATTGTTCGCCGCGTTGCTCGGTGACGGCTGGTGGGATGGGCTGTCCTGGGTTGGGCTGGGCGTTCCTGCATGGCTGGGCATACGTGCTCTGCTGCGGCGCTGAGGTATCTGGGTAACGCCAAGACCTGGTAACTTCGCGGCAACATGGGTCACCCTCACCCATGGAGATACCGCGTGACGCCGCTGCTGCTGCTCCAGGCACTCGACGCCAAACTGCCCGCCCTAGTGCCGCCATTACCTGGTGTTGAACACCACCTCAACCAGTGTCTGGCGAGCCTCTTTCCAGCGCTGAGTATCACCGCCCGCACCCTCCACTTTGGCCGTTGGCGGCTACTGGACCTGGTTGGTTTGCACTTGTTCGACGGCGGTACCTTCACGCTGCCAGTCGCCACTCAAGCCCGGCATGATGCCTACCCGCAGCTGCGCCTGCCGGGCGATTTCAGTACGCGGATCGGTAGCTTTTGCACAACAATTCGCCAGACACTGCATGCCGATCTGGCAAGCTATTGGCTGGAACGCGACAGCAAGGGGCTGAGCCGTGAAGTCCGCGTGGCCTCTTTGCGCCGCGAACAATTATTCACCGAAGTACGCTTACGCCTCAGTGACCAGACCCTCTCGCCAGAACATGCTCAGGTGCTCACCACTTGCCTTGAGTTGGCGCTGCCCTGGCAACGCCGTCACCTGCCAGCCACCCGCCGCCCTCAGCTGTATCGCCCGCTGCTTTGCGGCACAGCGCCGCACTGGCGCAGCCATTTACCAGGTGTATTGATCCTGACTGAACAAGGTCCGGAGGGGCGCTTGCTCGATGATCAAGAGCCGGTCGGTCGCGTGATTCTGTGTAGTATCGCGCATGGCATCGAGGCATTCGACAGCCTTGCCGAGCTGCATGTGGAGCTATGCGAACGTCTCGAAGATCAACAACAGAACGCCCCCCTGTGCAAACTGCTGGTCGAGCCTGAGCAACAGCGGCGTACTTACCGAGCTGAGCGCCTGCGTTATGACTGGTATAGCGAAGACCTTGCACAGTCACAGGCATTGGCTATTCGCAACGCCCATGCACAGCGTTTGACACTGGCCTGGCAGAACGCGTTCGGACGCGGCCTGCAGCGTGACATCGAGCGGCTCGACGCCGAACTGGCCACCAGCCTGGATCTGCGCCATGAGCTGAGCAGCCAGGGCCCTCTGGCCACTCGCTACGGGCTGCTGCTGGAACAACACTTGCCCAACTGGTTGCGCACTACCAGCCAACAAGGTGTTGCGCACATCATGCAAGCGATGCAGGAACAAGTCGCAGCCATTCAGGCAGCCGCCGCGCCGGGCATCCTCACCCTGGAGCAGTTCAACCAGCGCCACTCGTTGATGGCCTGGGTGCGGGCGCGTCTGCGCGAGTTCTTGCGACGCGACCCTGGCATCGATACTGACCCACAAGATGTTCGCATTAGCGTGACCCTGGCGCGCCGAGTCGGCCCTCTGCCCAATCCGCTCGACAGCAGTGGCTACATTCCTGTGGTCAGTCGCCCGCAGGCAGGCAGCACCGTCGAACTGGTCAACCACACCTATCGGCTGGACGAGCTGGCACTGCTCAATATCGCTTGGTTCGATGTCGATTACTGGCTGACCGCCCGGGTGCACCTGGACACCGACCAGGTCTTACCGGCGCTTACCCCGCTGAGGGTCAAACAGATCATTCGACACTTGAACGCTGGCAGCGGTTATCAGGCTTATCTGCGTACCCAACTGCTCGATTCGCCGCAGGGTCGATGGCGCCAGCAAGCCCATGGCCAACTCAACCGCGCGCGGATGAATGCCGAGGCGGTAAAGGCACGCTACGCAGGCCACTTTCAGCGCGATACGTTCGAACAAGGGTATGGCTGGGCGAGCACTGTGGTCCACGCACCCGATAGCCATACCCGCCCACATTACAACGAGCAACAAGTGATCGTGCGTCAGATGCTGATTCAGGAGCAGACCCTGCAGGGCGTGCTGTTACTGGTCTCTCCCGAGAACTCGAACCGCATCGTGGTCTACTGCCCCGACGCACCGGACCGTCGCCCATGGCGTGAATACACCAATGCCCGGGCGATGATCCGTGCCGTGCGCAATGATGCAGGGCTGCGTCGCTATGTCTTGCAGCGTTTGCCCTTGGGCAACGGCAAAGCCTTGGAAAACCTGCTGCTAAAAGGGCGTCTGGGCTCGCATATCAAGCTTCAGACCATCACCGGCGACCTTTACCAGGCCAGCTACCGGGCCGAGGTGAACTACATGATGGCTGAAACTGACCGGGTGACCCGCAGCAACCAGGAGTTGCTGGGTGAGTACTCGGTCAATCTGCTCAGGCTTCTGCTGGATATCGTCACTCTTGTGCTGCCGCAAGCGGGCTCGATCGCGCTGGCGTTCGGACGTATGAGCATTTCCATCTGGGACGGGTTTGAAGCGTTCGAAGCAGATGACCATAGCGGCGCACTGCATCACGCCGTCGCTGCGCTTGGGCACGCAACGTCGGGCCTTAACGACATGACGGGCTCAGGGCTGATGCGTCGCGCAATGCGCGGTCTGCCAAAGCCACCGCCGGTGCCAATACCCACCCATTACGAAGCGACACCCGAAGTTGCCAGCTTACGCTACCGCATCGATGCACCTCACGGCGAAGCCGTCTATGAGAAGAGATCGACAAGCCCAGGTCTGTCTCAGTACTTCGTGAAAGACAACCTTGGACGCTACTTCAACGTCACCTTCGACGGGACGCGCTGGCGCGCCATCGATCCAGACTTGCCCAACGCCTATCTGCGGCTGCCGATCAAGCGCTGTCTGGATGGCAGTTGGGTGGTTGATTCACCGCTGCTCTGGCACGACGGGCTGCCTGATCTCCAGCAACTACTGGACGACTGCCGCCTGACATCTGCCCTGCACGGTGTTGCTGACGCAGACGATGAAAACCTGTTTGAAGAGAATTCTCAGCTCTATGTGCAGCTGGGAGCGAATCAGTTTTCCGTGCGCCGCCATCTGCTCAAAAGCCACTACCACCTGGTAATGCCTGAAAGCCTGCGAGGCAGCGTTGCCGCTTGGGCGGTACTGCGCTGGCAAGATGACCAGTGGCGCATCCGGGTGCGCCAAACCGGCCGCAGCAGCGACTGGCTGGCGCTTCCGGCAGCTTACTCGGCAAGCCTTGGCAGCAGCTGATCGATACGTTGATGCAGGGCACTGCCACTGGGCCAGTTGCGCAGCATCCGCGCTCGATCGCGGGAGTAGGCCGCAGCGAAGCTGAGCTGGGTGGCGTGCTGGCACATGGCGTCGAGATCGATCAGCGACCACTGGCCGTTCTGCCAGAACAGGTTGTGGCCCTTCATGTCGCCATGGCTGATGCGCTCGCGGATCAGTTGCTGCATGAGGTGGACCAGTGCCTGCAGCTGCTCTTGGGGTGCATCACCACTGTCGATATAGGGCTTGAAGCACTCGATCAGGTCTGGCCCATCGGCATATTCGGTCACCAGGTAGGCACGACTGCGCAGGCCCATGACCCGTTGTTCGAGCACCGCCAGCGGCTTGGGCGTGGCGATGTCGAGAAATGTCAGGCGATGCGCCTCGATCCACGAATGCCAGGCCCGGCTCGGACGCCAGAAGCGCTTGAACCAGTGCGCGGTGTTCTTGATGTTGTAGCGTTTGAGCACCAACTTGCGCCCCTCTACCTCGACCCGGGCGACACTGGCCGCGCCGCCGGTTTTGTACAGATGGCCCTGGTCGATCAAGGCGTCGGCCTGCTCCAGCACCGGTAGCATGGCCTCGACTTCCGGCCGGCGGATCGCCCGCAGGCCAGACAGGGTACGCTGCACGCTGAACAGGGTGCACTCGCGACCGGCCTTATCCAGGTAATCCTTCAGGCGCCAGGCACGGACCTTGTCGACCTGCTTTTGCAGGGCTTCCAAGGGCAGCGCATGCTCGCCGTTAGCCAGCAGATAGTGCACCAGCAACTCTTCGATAAACGGCTCCAGGCGCTTGGGCAACTGGGCGAAGAACACCCCAAGGTTTTCCAGCACGCGCTGGCGCGAGAGGTTTTGCCCTGGCGTCTCGGCTTTGATCCCGGCGCCGTCGATCAGGTACAGGCGGCCGTTGTGACGCAACAAGTTGTCCAGGTGCAAGTCCGTTTGCCAGAGGCCTTTGGCATGCATCTGCGCCACCGCAGTCAGTGCCTCGCCGAGCACCAGGTGCTGCTCGTCGGCCAACGGCGGCAGCGCTTCGACTTCGGCCCAGGCATCGCCCAAGCTCTCGGCGCCTTCGAGGAACTCGAACAGCAACCAGCCGCCCTCGCCTTCCTTAAGGCCGTCGGCCAGCAGTTGCGGGGTGGTCAGGCCCTGTGCAGCCATCAGCTTGACGCCTTCGAGCTCACGCTGGAAATGCCGGGCAGCGTTGTTGCCGACCAACAGCTTGGCCAGCACCGGAGTGCCGCGCCAGATACCTGCACCGACGTAACGCTGGCCGGGCAGCACGCGCAACAAGCTGAGCAGTTGCAGCTCGGCACTGCCTGCGGCGTCGGCCAGGGTCACGCTCAGCGGCAAAGCCGGGCTGCGCCCGGCCGCTTTCAATTCAGACAAACGCATCAACGTGCCTCTTTTTCACGACGGCGGCGCACCAGGCGCTGCAGCCAGGTCGCCACCAACGGGCTGTCGGCGGGCTGCTCAAGATAGGCGGCCAGCATGCTGCGCACATCACCCTCGCTCCAGGCGCGGGTGCGACGCAGCAGTGGCTCCAGGTCCTTGAGCCGGTCACGCATGCCCAGCAGCAGTGGGCGGGTCTTTTCCAGGTCGATCAGCTGCGCTTGCCAGCCTTCGCGGCGCTCACGCAGGAAGATGTGCTTGGGATAGAAGCAGCCATGCACCTGCCCCGCGGCGTGCAGGGTGCGCGCCAGCTGACCACAGGCCTGGAGAATTCCTAGGCGCTTCTCGGCAGCCAGCAGCGGCCATTGCTCGAGCAAGCTGTCCAGGTCGCTCCACTCGTCCAGGGCACGGGTCATGAGAATCGCGCGGTGCTGGCCCTTGCTCTTGCGCTCGCCATAGAACACCGCTTGCAAGGCCGGGATCTTGAGCTTTTGGTAGCGGCTGATATTGCGAAATTCGCGGGCGAAGGTCGGCTCGCCGAACGGCCGGTGCAGGGTCCGCGTGAGGTAATCGCACTGGCGCTTGAGGTAGTAGCCCTTGCCCTCGAGCTCCAGGCGAAACACGCTGCTCCAGCCGCCACGGCCGGTATTGGGTTCGTCCACGGCGTCCAGTTGCAGCGCCCACAGCGCTTCGAAATCGTTCAGGCCGTGGCGCTGCAGCAGCGCAAGATCGCCGCTGGCCAGGTAATCGGTCATTCCCTTCCCTCGAAAAAGCGCACCACTTCGCGCACCCGTTGCTTGTCGCGGGCATTGAGCCGTTGATGCCCGCGGTACTGCAGATAGAAACGCAGGCGCTGGGTGGCCGAAAGGTGGTACTTGGCAACCTTGTCCAGGCAGGCCAGGTCCTTGATGACCCGATGGCGGAGCATGAAGCCACGCCAGAAGTCACCGGTCGGACAATCGATGAAGAATAGCGTGCCCTGGTCATCTACCAACAGATTGCGCCACTTCAGGTCGTTATGGGTGAAGTGGTGATCGTGCATCACCCGGGTGTGCCGCGCCAGCTGCCGGCTGACGTGATCGACCCAGGCGCGATCGGCCAGGCGCGGATCATTGTGTTTGGCCAGCTCCGACAAATCCTCGGTACGCGGCAACTCACGGGTGATCATCGCCCCACGGCCAAAGGCCAGGCCCTTGCGCTCCAGGCCCCAGGCCACCACCTCGGCAGTGGGGATGCCCCACTTGGCGAACTGCTTGAGGTTCTGCCACTCGGCCTTGATTCGCGGCCGCCCCAGGTAGCGGCGCATGTGCTTGCCGGCCCCAGTGTAGCGTTTGACGTAGTAATTGACCCCGCCACGCTCGATGCGCACCACTTCACTGAGTGGGTCGCTGGTCAGGCGTTCGCCCTGCAGCGCGAACACCGCCTCGATACTGCCAAAATCCGCCGCCAGCGATTCATAGCCCGGCGCCAGTGTCCAACCCGCCATCAGAGCGCATCCCCATAGCGTTGTTTGCGATCGTAGAGTTTCTGCGCCTTGCGTTCGAGCCAGGCGAGCAGCGCGGCCTCGTCAGCCAGAATCTGGCGTAACGGGCGCTGGAAATAGCCGCGCAAAAAGCGCAGCTTGTCGCGGTGGGTCAGGCCGATGTCCAGCGCCGAGAAGTACAGCGCGGCCAGGTCCTTGTCGCGCCAACGGCGGCTGATGCTGGCCCGGGTCTGGGCACGGTGCAGGTCGATCACCGACAACTTCAGATCTTCTGGCGTGACCGGGCGATCGGTGTGCAACAGAAAGTGGCAGATGTAGCAGTCGCGGTGGTTGACCCCGGCGCGGTGCATGCCGCCGGTCATCTTCGCCACTTCGGCGATCAGCGCATGCTTGAGGCGCGGCAGCGGCGGCTGCTTGACCCAGTCCAGGCTGAAATCTTCCAGGCTGATGGTCGGCGCCAGCTCTTGGGTGACGATGAACGAATGCTGGGTGGCAGGATTGCTGCCGCGCTCGCCATAGGCGACGGCGGTCATGGTCGGCACGCCGACTTCGTGCAGGCGCTGGATGGCCCGCCATTCCTGGCCGGCACCCAACACCGGCAGCTTGGCGCTGAACAGGTTCTTGAAGATCTCGCCCCAGCCGATGCCGCGGTGGATCTTGACGAAATAGCCCTCGCCTTCGACTTCGGTGCGCAGCGTGCGGCGCCCTTCGAGCTCGCGGAACACTTCACCTTGCAGGCCTTCGACGGCCTCGAAGGCATCGCGCCCGGCCCACAGGCGTTTGAACGGTTCAGCCAGTATCAGCTTCATGCGTGCTCCTGGTTGAGGATCACATCGGCAGCGTGCTGCGGCATGCTGTAGAGGTCGGCGCTGTCGGCAAATGCCAGGCCATTGCGCGACCAGGCGGCGCGGGCCTCGGGATCTTCGAGCATGCGTTGCAGGTAGCGGTTGAGCTGCTCCTGCTCGAACGGCTCATCCAGCACCAGGCCGCTATCGGCCTCGGCGATGTAATGGGCATAACCGCATACTTTCGAGACCAGCACCGGCAGCCCGGCGACCAGCGCTTCGAGCAGCACCGTGCCAGTGTTCTCGTTGTAGGCCGGGTGGATCAGCATATCGGCGCCGAGCAGGAAGCGCGGAATGTCGCTGCGCCCCTTGAGGAACTGCACTTGCTCGCCCAGGCCCAGGGTCGCACTTTGCAGCTGGAACACCTTGGGGTCGTCCTGGCCGATGACCATCAGCCGGGTGCGCTTGCGCAGGGCCGAAGGCAACGAGGCCAGCGCCTTGAGACTGCGGTCGACGCCCTTGGTCTTGAACCCCGAGCCGATCTGTACCAGCAACAAGTCGTCAGCGCCCAGGTTGAACTCCTGGCGAAACTGCGCGCGAATCTCAGCGGCGTTGTCTGGCGCGCGGCGGTCCTGGGAGATACCCGGCGGCAGCAGGTGGAAACGCTCCACCGGGGTGTCGTAATGCTTGATGAACAGCGGTTGCTGCACCTCGGAAATCATCAGGATCTCGGTGCGTGCATCGCGGGCGAACACCGCTCGCTCGTATTCGGCAAAATGCCGGTAGCGGCCCCAGCGCCGGTACAGGCCACCGCGCAGGGTCTGCGCCTTGTCTTCGAAGCAGCCGTCGGCGGCGTAGTAGACGTCCAGGCCCGGCATCTTGTTGAAGCCAATCAGGCGATCGACCGGGCGCTTGGCCAGGTCAGCTTGCATCCAGGCGCTTAGCTTCTCGTTGCGCCGATGGTTGAACAGCGCCTTGACCGGCGCCACCAGTACTTCGAAGCCTGGTGGAATGTCCCCTTCCCAGATCAGGGTGTAGACCCGGATCTGATGGCCACGCTTCTGGCACTCAAGGGCAATGCGCATGAAGTCACGCTGCAGCCCGCCGAAGGGGAAGTATTTGTAAAGCACGAAAGCCAGTTGCATCAACGAACATCCTCAGCCAGCAGCAACGCGCTCAAGCGGCTCGCCACATGCTCGGGATTCAGGCGAGTGAAGCACAGCGGCCACTCGCGTTTGAGATCGAACCGGCGCAGATCCTCGGCGCTCGGTTTGTAGGTGCACTTCTTCTGCAGGCAAGGCGCGCAGGGGAAGTCGCTCGCCTGGTGGACCTGGACACGTCCATAGGCGCCGGTCAAACCAGGGTTGGTGGGGCCAAACAGCGAGATGGTCGGCACATCCAGCGCCGCGGCCAGATGGCCCAGGCCGGTGTCCACTGCCACGCAGGCCTTGGCGGCCGCCAGTACGCGGGCCACGCCGACCAGGTTCAACTTGGGCAGTACCTGGCAGTTATTCAAGCCCTGGGCGATGCGCTCGGCGCGCGCCTTCTCGGCTGGGTTACCCCAGGGCAGGCACACCTTGAGGTTGCGCCGGCCCATGCGCTCGGCCAATTCGCGCCAATAGGCTTCCGGCCAGTGCTTGGTGGCCCAGGTGGTGCCATGCAGGAACACCACGTAGGGGGCTGCCGGCGGCAATTGCAGACGATCGAGGTCCAGGCCGTAGTTGCCGATGCCTTCCGGCAAGTCATAGGCCAAGGCCAGGGCGAACAGCTGGCGCACACGCTCGACGGCGTGCTGGCCAACCGCGACCGACAGCGGCCGGTCATAGAAACGACTGGCCCAGCCTTCGCGCGCAGAGAAGCGATCGAGCCCTGCCACCGGCGCCTTGACGTAGCGGGTCAGCCAGGCCGACTTGACCAGGCCCTGGGCATCGATCACCAGGTCGTATTTGCGCTCACGCACGCGCTGCTTGAAGGCCTTCCACTCGCCGCTCTTGAGGGTCTGCCAGATATTCTTGCGCCAGCGACGGATCGCCACCGGGATGACCTGGTCGACCGCCGGGTGCCAGCTGGGGATCTCGGCGAAGCCCTCCTCCACCACCCAGTCGAAACGAATCCCGGGGATGGCGTGGGCGGCATCGGTGAGCGCTGGCAAGGTATGGATGACATCCCCCAGCGAAGATGTCTTGATGATCAGCACCCGCACTTAGTCGACCTCAGCCACGGTATCGATCAGGTTCGGCCCGGCCAGGTGCTGCAAGGCAGCGATGACCTTGCCAGGCTCCAACAGGCGCAGGCAGTTGTAGTGGCCGAACCGGCAGGTCCGGTCGAAGCATGGGCTGCAATCCAGGCCCAGGCGCACCACCTCGACCTGCTCGGCCAACGGCGGGGTGAAGCCCGGCGAGGTCGAGCCGTAGACTGCCACCAGCGGGCGGTTCAACGCAGCGGCCACGTGCATCAGGCCCGAATCGTTGGACACCACCGCGTCGGCGCAGGACATCAAATCGATGGCTTCGGCCAGCGAAGTTTCGCCTGCCAGGTTGCTCGATTCTTCACGCAGCCCCGGAATCAACCGGTCGCGGATCGACTCACCCACCGGGTGGTCGTTCTTCGAGCCGAACAGCCAGACTTGCCAGCCTTGGCGAATCATCGCATCGGCAACTTCAGCGTAATGCTCGGCCGGCCAGCGCTTGGCTTCGCCAAACTCGGCACCTGGGCACAACGCCAGCACCGGGCGATCCAGGCTCAAGCCGAATTTGGCCAGGGCGGCTTCACGGCTGGCGGCTTCGATCTGCAAGGTCGGTCGCGGGTACGGTTGAGGCAACTCGGCGCCCGGCGTATAGGCCAGGGCCATGAAGCGCTCGATCATCAGCGGATAACGCTCTTTATCGAGCTTGCGCACATCGTTGAGTAGCAGGTAGCGCATCTCCCCGCGCCAGCCGGTGCGCTTGGGGATACCCGCGAAGTACGGCACCAGCGCCGACTTGAGCGAGTTGGGCAACAGGATCGCCTGGTCGTACTGGCCAGCCAGGGATTTGCCGATGCGCCGGCGCGTCGCCAGCTCAAGTGCGCCGTGGCCAAGCGGGAAGCTCAGGGCCTGGCGTACTTCAGGCATACGCTCAAGGATCGGCCGGCTCCACTCGGGCGCCAGCACGTCGATCACGCATTCGGGGTGCTGCTGCTTCAGGCAGTGGAACAGCGTTTGCGCCATTACCATGTCGCCGACCCAGCTGGGGCCAATGATCAGTATTCTCATGCTTTGTCCAGAAACGCTCGGGGATAACCCATACCTTGCGGCAACGGCTGACATGGCAACGGGCTTGCCCGGCGATAGCATCGTTGTGTGACGACGCCATCGCCGGTCAAGCCCGCTCCCACGCAAACCGCTCGCGCGGGCTTCGAGGCGAGCCATCCCTCTTTATATTCAGGCTATATGGCGTGCAGTGTACCACTGGTGCCCTGTCGTCGCCCTGAACGCTCAACTCAGGCCAAGCTCACCCCAGATTCGCCGCACTTCGCGGCGCTCGTCGGCGAACTGGGCGGCATCGATGACCCCGGCCTGCTTCTGCAAGGCCTGGCGATGCGAGGCCGAACGGAAGGCCTTGTACACCTCACGCAGCAACACCGCATCGCTGGCGGGTACCAGGCCGGCCTGTTCGAGCTCTTCGAGAATGCGGATATTGTCGGTCCAGCGCAGTAACGCCGGGTGGTCGTGGGACCAGGCCAATGCTGCGTACTGGACCATGAATTCGATATCCACGATACCGCCGGCATCCTGCTTGATATCGAACGGCACGCCCGCATCGAAGGCGTTGCTGGCAGTGCCGGCGGCGGTGAGCTTGGTGCCGAGGTTGTCACGCATCTTGGCGCGCATCTCGCTGACCTCGACGCGCAGCTTGTCGAGGTCACGGGCCTGGCCCAGCACCTTGGCGCGTACCGCCTCGAAGGCCGTGGTCACTTGCTTGCAGCCTACCAGCACCCGTGCCCGGACCAGGGCCTGATGCTCCCAGGTCCAGGCTTCGCCTTGTTGATAACGCTCGAAGGCACCGAGCGAGCTGACCAGCAGCCCGGAAGCGCCCGATGGCCGCAGGCGCATGTCGACGTCGTACAGCTGGCCGGAGTTGGTCTGGGTGGTCAGCAGGTGAATGATGCGCTGGCCCAGGCGGGTGAAGAACTGCGCGCTGTCGATCGGCTTGGCGCCGTCAGTCTCGGCATGCAGGTCGCCATCGTGAATGAATACCAGGTCCAGGTCCGAGCCATGGCCCAGCTCCAGCCCCCCGACCTTGCCATACCCGACGATGATGAAGCCCGGGTCGCACAAGCTGCCATCGCTGCGCTTGGGCTGGCCATGGCGCGCCACGGTCTGGCGCCAGGCCAGGGCCAGCACCTGGTCGAGAATGGCTTCGGCGAGCCAGGTGAGGTAGTCGCTGACTTTCATCAACGGCAGGTTGCCGCTGATTTCCGAAGCCGCCACGCGCAGGCTGTGCGCTAGCTTGAAGTGACGCAGGGCCTCCATCTGCTGTTCCAGGTCATCTTCGGGGATGCGCGTCAGCCGCTCACGCAGCTCCGAAGCCAGCTCCGGCGCCAGTGGCGGGCTGAACAGGCGGCCTTCATTGAGCAGTTCGTCGAGCAGCAGCGGATAGCGGGCGATCTGCTCGGCAATCCATGGGCTGGCGGCGCAAAGCGTCAGCAGGCGGCGTAGAGCGCCTGGGTTTTCGGTAAGCAGAACCAGGTAAGCCGAACGCCGCGCCACCGCTTCGACCAGCGGCAGCACCCGCTCCAGTACCAGGTCCGGGTTGTCGTGCTCGACGGCCTGGGCCAGCAGGCGCGGAATGAAGGCATCCAGGCGTTCGCGCCCCAAACGCTGCATCGAGCGCAGCTGCGGGCTGGCGCGCAACCCAGCCAAACGCCGCAGGGCTTCGGCGGGCTGGCGGAAACCAGCTTCCTCCAGCTGTCTGCAAGCGGCTTCTTCGTCCTGGGCCTGCTCCCACAGCGGCGACCACTCACCGCCCACCACCAACTCGCCCTCGCCTTCGTCTTCATCCGGGTCGGCGATCACCTGGCGGAAATGCCAGTCGATGCGCCCGCGCCAGTACATGAGCTGTTCGTGGAAGCTGTGCCAGTCGGCAAAACCGAGGATGAAGGCCACCCGCGCGCGGTCGGTATCGTCTTCGGGGAGCATCTGCGTCTGGCGGTCGGCGATAGCCTGGATGGCATGTTCGGTATACCGCAGGAATTGGTAGCCTTCGCGCAGCTCGGCAACCACCGCCGGCGGCAGGTAACCCTGGCCCTCCAAGGTTGCCAAGACTTTAAGCAGTGGCCGCTGCTGCAGGCTCAGGTCACGCCCGCCGTGGATCAACTGGAACGCCTGGGCGATGAACTCCACCTCGCGGATGCCGCCCGCGCCGAGCTTGATGTTCTCGGCCATGCCTTTGCGGCGCACTTCCTGCTGGATCAGCTGCTTCATGGTGCGCAGCGCTTCGATCGCCGAGAAATCCAGGTAACGGCGGTAGACGAACGGGCGCAGCATCTCCTGCAGTTGGGCACCGGCCGTCTGGTCGCCCGCCACCACCCGCGCCTTGATCATGGCGTAGCGCTCCCAGTCACGGCCCTGGTCCTGGTAGTACTGCTCCAGTGCATTGAACGACAGCACCAAGGCACCCGCCGAGCCATAGGGGCGCAGGCGCATGTCGACGCGGAACACGAAACCATCGACGGTCACCGGGTCGAGTGCCTTGATCAGGCGCTGGCCCAGGCGGGTGAAGAACTCCTGGTTATCCAGCGAGCGTTTGACCCCTTCGGTCTCGCCGCCTTCGGGGAAGGCGAAGATCAGGTCGATGTCCGATGACAGGTTCAGCTCCACCGCGCCAAGTTTGCCCATGCCCAGCACCACCATGTGCTGCGGCTCGCCACTGCGGTTACCGATCGGTGTGCCGAACTGCTGGCAGTGGCGTGGGTACAACCATTGATAGGCTTGGTCGATACAGGCATCGGCAAGGTCCGACAGGTCGCGGCAAGTCTCGCCCAGGGCGGCCTGGCGGGTGATGTCGCGCCAGATGATGCGCAATTGCTGGCGGTTGCGCTCGCGGCGCAGATTACGCGCCAGCTCATCTTCGCTTTGCGCCGCCTGGGCCACGCTGGCGATCCGCGCACAGAGCTGGCCCGGGCCGAAGGCCTGCTCCAGTTCGCCGCTGCCCAGCAGCTCGAAGAACATGCCGGGCTCACGCTGCACCTGGCCGAGGACGAAATCACTGGCGGCGGCAACCTGATCGAACTGTTGCCGATGAGTGGCGCTCAAAGCGTCCAGGTGCAATTGATCGTGGCCAGCGACGGCATCGGTGAGCAACAGCTGGTTGCGAACGACCAGTGGTTGCAGGGCGGCAGGCAGATCGAGCGGCAAAGGCAGGCGCATGGACTATCCTTGATCGGCGTGAATCAGAGGGGTAAATGCGGTCGCGGCGATGCGGGACCACGGTTGGACTGTCATACAAAAGTTGGAAATAGCTGAAATAGTCGAATCATTGGCAAGAAACATCACGAATCACCCGCCTCGAACACACCGCCAACCAACATGAACGTTTTTCCTCACAACCCGGGGTGCGACCAAACGTCGCATTTCTGTAGTATTACTACTACCCCGACCGTCTAAAAGCATGAAATGCGAAAGCTTTTGTAGTAAAACTACACGGCGCCGGATCACACTCCGGTAATCCAAGAATTCACGACGTCTGCCCATAAGGCCAGTCGCAAACTCAGGCCCCCGATTCTGGTGGCCTTTCCGCCCTGGAGCAAGCCATGCAAGACCTCGATCCAATCGAAACCCAGGAATGGCTGGATGCCCTGGAGTCGGTCCTCGACAAAGAAGGCGAAGACCGCGCTCATTACCTGATGACCCGTATGGGCGAGCTGGCCACCCGCAGTGGTTCGCAGCTGCCGTATGCCATCACCACGCCATACCGCAACACCATCCCTGTCACCCACGAAGCACGCATGCCTGGCGACCTGTTCATGGAACGCCGCATTCGCTCGTTGGTGCGTTGGAACGCCCTGGCCATGGTCATGCGTACCAACCTGAAGGATTCGGACCTGGGCGGACACATCTCGAGCTTCGCCTCCAGTGCCACCCTGTACGACATCGGCTTCAACTACTTCTTCCAGGCCCCGACCGAAGAACACGGCGGCGACCTGATCTTCTTCCAGGGCCACGCCTCGCCTGGCGTCTACGCCCGCGCCTTCATGGAAGGCCGGATCAGCGAAGACCAGATGAACAACTTCCGTCAGGAAGTCGATGGCAAGGGTCTGTCCTCGTACCCGCACCCATGGCTGATGCCTGACTTCTGGCAGTTCCCGACCGTTTCGATGGGTCTGGGTCCGATCCAGGCGATCTACCAGGCACGCTTCATGAAGTACCTCGAAGCGCGCGGCTACATCCCGGCTGGCAAGCAGAAAGTCTGGTGCTTCATGGGCGACGGCGAGTGCGACGAGCCGGAATCTTTGGGCGCGATCTCCCTGGCTGGCCGCGAGAAGCTGGACAACCTGATCTTCGTCATCAACTGCAACCTGCAGCGCCTCGACGGCCCGGTTCGCGGCAACGGCAAGATCATCCAGGAACTCGAAGGCGTGTTCCGTGGCGGTGGCTGGAACGTCAACAAAGTGGTCTGGGGCCGTTTCTGGGACCCACTGCTGGCCAAGGACGTCGACGGCATCCTGCAACGTCGCATGGACGAAGTCATCGACGGCGAGTACCAGAACTACAAGGCCAAGGACGGCGCGTTCGTCCGTGAGCACTTCTTCAACACCCCAGAACTCAAGGCCATGGTCGAAGACCTGTCCGACGAAGAGATCTGGAAGCTCAACCGTGGCGGTCACGACCCGTACAAGGTCTATGCGGCCTACCACCAGGCGGTCAACCACAAAGAGCAGCCGACTGTCATCCTGGCCAAGACCATCAAGGGTTACGGCACCGGTGCTGGCGAAGCCAAGAACACCGCGCACAACACCAAGAAGGTCGACGTCGAGAGCCTGCGTCACTTCCGCGATCGTTTCGACATCCCGGTCAAGGACGAAGAGCTGGAAAACCTGCCGTTCTTCAAGCCTGAAGAAGGCAGCGCCGAGGCCCGTTACCTGGCCGAGCGCCGCAGCGCCCTGGGTGGTTTCGTGCCACAGCGCCGCGAGAAGAGCATCAGCATCCCAACCCCGCCACTGGAAACCCTGAAGGCGATCCTGGACGGCTCGGGCGACCGCGAAATCTCCACCACCATGGCCTTCGTGCGGATTCTGGCGCAGCTGGTCAAGGACAAAGAGATCGGTCAGCGCATCGTTCCGATCATCCCGGACGAAGCCCGTACCTTCGGTATGGAAGGCATGTTCCGCCAGCTGGGCATCTACTCCTCGGTCGGCCAGCTCTACGAGCCAGTCGATAAAGACCAGGTGATGTTCTACCGCGAAGACAAGAAGGGCCAGATCCTCGAAGAGGGCATCAACGAAGCCGGCGCCATGTCGTCGTTCATTGCTGCGGGCACTTCCTATTCGAACCACAACCAGCCGATGCTGCCGTTCTACATCTTCTACTCGATGTTCGGCTTCCAGCGTATCGGTGACCTGGCCTGGGCCGCTGGCGACAGCCGCACCCGTGGCTTCCTGATCGGCGGTACCGCCGGCCGTACCACCCTCAACGGTGAAGGCCTGCAGCACGAAGACGGTCACAGCCACCTGCTGGCCGGGACCATCCCGAACTGCCGCACCTATGATCCAACCTACGGCTACGAGCTGGCGGTGATCATCCAGGACGGCATGAAGAAGATGACCGAAGAGCAACAGGACATCTTCTACTACATCACCGTGATGAACGAATCCTACCAGCAGCCAGCCATGCCGGCCGGTGTCGAGGAAGGCATCGTCAAGGGTATGTACCTGCTCGAGGAAGACACCAAGGACGCGGCCCACCACGTTCAGCTGATGGGCTCCGGCACCATCCTGCGTGAAGTCCGTGAAGCAGCGAAGATCCTGCGTGAAGAGTTCAACGTCGGCGCCGACGTGTGGAGCGTCACCAGCTTCAACGAACTGCGTCGCGACGGCCTCGCCGTAGAACGCGCCAACCGCCTCAAGCCTGGCCAGAAGCCACAGCAGACTTACGTCGAGCAGTGCCTGAACGGTCGCAAGGGTCCGGTTATCGCATCGACCGACTACATGAAGATCTTTGCCGAGCAGATCCGCCAGTGGGTGCCGAGCAAAGAGTTCAAAGTCCTGGGTACCGATGGCTTCGGTCGCAGCGACAGCCGCAAGAAGCTGCGTCACTTCTTCGAAGTCGACCGTCACTTCGTGGTGCTGGCTGCCCTGGAAGCCTTGGCTGACCGTGGCGAGATCGAACCTAAGGTGGTGGCTGACGCCATCGTCAAGTTCGGCATCGACCCGGACAAGCGCAACCCACTGGACTGCTGAGGAGTATTTTAAGTGAGCGAACTCATTCGCGTACCTGACATCGGCAGCGGTGAAGGTGAAATCATCGAGCTGTTCGTCAAGGTTGGCGACCGCATCGAGGCTGACCAGAGCCTGCTGACCCTGGAGTCCGACAAGGCCTCCATGGAGATCCCTGCCCCCAAGGCAGGCGTGATCAAAGAGCTGAAGGTCAAGCTGGGCGATCGCCTGAAAGAAGGCGACGAGCTGCTGGTGCTGGAAGTCGAGGGCGCCGCTGCGGCGTCCGAGGCTCCGGCCGCAGCCGCCCCTGCTGCGCCTGCCGCCGAAGAAAAACCCGCTGCCGCCCCGGCTGCAGCACCTGCCCAGGCCGCAGCTCCAGCTGCAGCCAGCGTGCAGGACATCCACGTGCCGGACATCGGCTCGTCGGGCAAGGCCAAGATCATCGAAGTGCTGGTCAAGGTTGGCGACAGCGTCGAAGCCGACCAGTCGCTGATCACCCTGGAGTCCGACAAGGCCTCCATGGAGATCCCTTCGCCTGCCGCTGGCGTGATCGAAGAAGTGATCTGCAAGCTGGACGACGAAGTCGGCACTGGCGACCTGATCTTCAAGCTGAAAGTCGCAGGCGCGGCTGCTGCCGCACCGGCTCCAGCGCCAGCCGCTGCTGCGCCGGCCAAGGCTGACGCGGCTCCAGCCGCCGCACCTGCCGCTGCCCCTGCTGCCGCTCCAGCACCGGCCGCCACCGCTCCAGCGGCTGGCAGCAACGCCAAGGTCCATGCCGGCCCGGCAGTGCGTCAGCTGGCCCGCGAGTTCGGCGTCGACCTGGGTGCAGTAGCAGCCACCGGTCCGCACGGTCGCATCCTCAAGGAAGACGTGCAGGTCTACGTCAAGGCCATGATGCAGAAGGCCAAGGAAGCACCGGCAGCAGCGGGTGCAACCAGTGGCGCAGGCATCCCGCCGATCCCGGTGGTGGACTTCAGCAAGTTCGGTGAAGTCGAAGAAGTCGCCCTGACCCGCCTGATGCAGGTCGGTGCCGCCAACCTGCACCGCAGCTGGCTGAACGTGCCGCACGTGACCCAGTTCGACTCCGCCGACATCACCGAGCTGGAAGCCTTCCGCGTTGCCCAGAAAGCGGTGGCCGAGAAGGCTGGCGTCAAGCTGACCGTGCTGCCACTGCTGCTCAAGGCCTGTGCCCACCTGCTCAAGGAACTGCCGGACTTCAACAGCTCGCTGGCACCAAGCGGCAAGGCGATCATCCGCAAGAAGTACGTGAACATCGGCTTTGCCGTGGACACCCCGGATGGTCTGCTGGTCCCGGTGATCAAGAACGTCGACCAGAAGAGCCTGCTGCAACTGGCTGGCGAAGCTGCGGCGCTGGCCGAAAAAGCCCGCACCAAGAAGCTGTCGGCCGACGACATGCAAGGCGCTTGCTTCACCATCTCCAGCCTCGGCCACATTGGCGGCACCGGCTTCACGCCGATCGTCAACGCGCCTGAGGTGGCGATCCTCGGTGTATCCAAGGCCACCATGCAGCCGGTCTGGGATGGCAAAGCCTTCCAGCCCAAGCTGATGCTGCCGCTGTCGCTGTCGTACGATCACCGTGTGATCAACGGCGCCGCAGCTGCGCGCTTCACCAAGCGCCTGAGCGACCTGCTGGCGGACATCCGCACCATGCTGCTGTAACGCGCTGCAACCTGCCTTCCCATGCGCGAAGGCAGGCCCCCTTTCGAGCTGCCACGCTCGTACCTCAACCCCGCCCTTGGCGGGGCTTTTTTTTGCCCAGGCCAGAGCGGCTTTAGCCCTCAACCCGCCCTAGCAACCTTCAGACTTCACTCAGCCTGCCGACAACCTGTTCACAGCATCCCTTATGGCCGCTTGCCAGCCTCCGGGACATGATGCAACCTTGCCAGATGCGCGACCGACCAGGCCTGCGCCACCCTCTTCAAGCGAGTCTTCGATGAAAAGCCAACCCGATGCCGCCAGCCGTGTGGCGGCCGAGGTCGTCACGCAGCTCCCCGTGCCCTCGCGGCTCGGCATGCTGCGTTTCGAAAGGCTCAACGAAGCCAATTGGGCCATGCTGTACCTCGACCCCGCCTGCGACCGTCAGTTCGGCCTGCCTGCCGCCGACCTCTGCGCCTTGATCGGCTCGCCCTATGCCAGCCTGATGGAGCCAGAAGCGCGCTACCGGTTGCACGACGAGATCCAGCTGCAGTTGACCCGGCGCGGCCACTACCGGGTGCGCTACACCCTGCACGCCAGCCCCGAGCCACTGCGCTTGCTGGAAGTCGGCGAAGCCTACAAGCAGCATGGCCGGCAACTGCTGCGCGGCTACCTGACTGTGCTCGACGACGCTGCAGAAGACGCACCGGACCTCGCCGCCAGCGACCTGGAAACGCGTAACAACCGTCTGCAAATCGCCCTGCAACTGAACCAGCGCGCCCAGCAGGAGCAGCTCGAACACCTGGAGCGGGTACGCGCCCAGCAGGATCTGATCCTGCGCCTGGCACGCCAGCGCTACAGCGCCGACAACTCGTTGCTCGAAGCTGCCGAGCTGATTACCCAGAGCGCCTGCGAAATCTACAAGGTCGACTGCGCCAGCATCTGGTACCTCGATGACCAGCGCCTGGAGCCGATCAGCGCCTGGTATCGCCTGGAGCAGCAGCACCGATTGCCCGAGCCCATCGACGCCAGCCGCTTCCCCGATTACCTCGACGCCCTGCACGCCAGCCGCGCCATCGACGCACACAATGCCAGCCACGACCCGCGCACCCGCGACATGGCCGAGACCCTCTACCCCAGCGCCAACAACGCCATGCTCGATGCCAGCATCCGCGTCGATGGCCAGGTGGTCGGCGTGTTGTGCCTGGAGCAAACCGGCACCCCGCGGGCCTGGCAGTCCGATGAAATCGCCTTTGCCGGCGAGTTGGCCGACCAGTTCGCCCAGGTCATCACCAACCACAACCGGCGCACCGCCGCCAGCGCCCTGCACCTGTTCCAGCGTGCGGTGGAACAGAGCGCCAGCGCATTCTTGCTGGTCAACCGTGACGGCGTGGTGGAGTACGTCAACCCGAGCTTCACCGCCATTACCCAATACAGCACCGATGAGGTCCAAGGCCACCGCCTGTCGGAATTGCCCGCCCTGGAAAACCTCAGTGAACTGTTGTTCGACTCGCCTTCGAGCCTGGCCATGGGCAACAGCTGGCAAGGCGAGTTCAAGAGCCGGCGCAAGAACCTTGAGCCCTACTGGGGCCAGCTGTCGATTTCCAAGGTGTATGGCGACAACCGCGAGTTGACTCATTACATCGGCATCTACGAAGACATCACCCAGAGCAAGCTGGCCCAGCAGCGCATCGAGCGCCTGGCCTATACCGACAACCTGACCAACCTGGGCAACCGCCCGGCGTTCATCCGCAACCTCGACGAACGTTTCGCGCGCGACCAAGAAACCTCGATCTGCCTGCTGCTGGTCGACATCGACAACTTCAAGCGGATCAACGACAGCCTCGGCCACCAGACCGGTGACAAGCTGCTGGTCAGCCTCGCCCGACGCTTGCGCAATAGCCTGCACGCTGGCGGCATCCTGGCGCGCTTTGCCAGTAACGAATTCGCCGTGCTGCTCGATGATATCGGCCTGGAAGACGGCCAGGCGGTGGCGCAACAGCTGTTGCGTACTCTCGATAAACCGATGTTCGTCGACAATCAGCTGATCAACGTCACCGCCTCGGTAGGCCTGGCCTGCGCGCCGCTGCATGGCAGCGACCCGCAAACGCTGATGAAAAACGCCGGGCTTGCCCTGCACAAGGCCAAAGCCAACGGCAAGCACCAGGTCCAGGTGTTCACCGAGGTGCTCAACGCCGAGGCCAGCTACAAGCTGTTCGTCGAGAACAACCTGCGGCGCGCCCTGACCCAGAATGAGCTGGAGGTGTTCTACCAGCCCAAGCTGTGCCTGCGCAGCGGGCGTTTGCTGGGCCTGGAAGCGCTGCTGCGCTGGAACCACCCAGAGCGCGGCATGATTCGCCCCGACCAGTTCATCAGCGTGGCTGAGGAAACCGGCTTGATCATTCCGATCGGCAAGTGGGTGGTGCGCCAGTCCTGCCGGATGAGCCAGCAACTGCGCGACGCGGGCATGGGCAACCTGCATGTGGCGATCAACCTCTCGCCCAAGCAGTTTTCCGACCCTGAGCTGGTCAGCTCGATTGGCAACATCATCAAGGAAGAGGCCCTGCCGCCGCACCTGCTGGAGCTGGAGCTGACCGAAGGCCTGCTGCTGGAAGCCACCGAGGACACCCACCGCCAGCTCGACGAGCTCAAGGCGCTGGGCCTGACCCTGGCGATGGACGACTTCGGCACCGGTTACTCGTCGCTGAGTTACCTGAAGAAGTTTCCCATCGACATCATCAAGATCGACCGCAGCTTCATCAACGAGATCCCCGACAACCAGGACGACATGGAGATCACCTCAGCGGTGGTGGCCATGGCCCACAACCTCAAGTTGAAGGTGGTTGCCGAGGGCATCGAGACCGCCGAACAGCTGGCGTTCCTGCGTCGCCACCGCTGCGACGTCGGTCAGGGCTACCTGTTCGACCGGCCAATCCCAGGGCGTGAGCTGGTCGATAAACTCAAGCGCTATCCGCGCGGACCGATGGCCTGACAGCAAGGCCAGTCTCGGGCAATATAGGAACCATTCGGGCCTCATCGCGGGGCAAGCCCGCTCCCACGAATTCCCTCTAAATACGCGTGGGAGCGGGCTTGCCCCGCGATGAGGCCACAACTGCCTAGCTATCAACAGAGGAACGGCCATGGTCCTGCGTTCGGAAATCCTGGTGAACAAAAACGTCCTGCCCACCGCTGAACAGGCCCTGCCTGGCCGCGAAACGCCGATGACCTTGCCGGAGAAGCACTTCGTCTTCGAAGACACGCCCCTGTTGGGCCCGTTCTTCGACGACGTCGACTTCGCCATCTTTGGCCTGGGCTGCTTCTGGGGCGCCGAGCGCCGCTTCTGGCAGCGTGAAGGTGTGGTCAGCACCGTGGTCGGTTATGCCGGTGGCTTCACCCCGCACCCGACTTACGAAGAAGTCTGCTCGGGCCTGACCGGCCACACCGAAGTGGTGCTGGTGGTGTTCGACAAGGCCAAGGTCAGCTACGGCGAACTGCTGGCGATGTTCTGGGAGCTACACAACCCCACCCAAGGTATGCGCCAGGGCAACGACATCGGCACCCAATACCGCTCGGCGATCTTCTGCACCAGCCCTGAGCAGCTGGAACAGGCACAAGCCAGCAAAGCGGCCTACCAGGCCGAGCTGGACAAGGCCGGTTTCGGCCCGATCACCACCGAGATCGCCCAGGCGCCTACCGTGTACTTCGCCGAGGCCTATCACCAGCAGTACCTGGCCAAGAACCCCGATGGCTACTGCGGCATCGGTGGTACCGGTGTGTGCCTGCCCCCTAGCCTTCAAGGCAACTGAGGGTAAGCCATGGCGACGATGACCCTGTTCCACTCACCGCTGTCGCCGTTCGTGCGCAAGGTGATGGTAGTGCTGCATGAAACCGGGCAGTTGGATCGGGTGCAACTGCAAGCGGTCAACGTCAGCCCGGTGGCCGGCGACGAGCAGCTCAACCAAGGCAACCCGATCGGCAAGATCCCTGCATTGCGCCTGGAAGATGGCAGCGTGCTGCATGACAGCCGGGTGATCTGCGAGTACCTCGACACGCAGCATGTGGGCATTCCATTGATCCCCCGCGAGGGCTCGGCGCGCTGGCGCCGGCTGACGCTGGCCTCGCAGGCTGATGCGATCATGGATGCGGCTGTTTCGCTGCGTTACGAGACGTTCCTGCGCCCGGCAGAAAAACGCTGGGACGGCTGGGTCGAGGCGCAGTCGCAGAAGATCTGCCGGAGCCTGACGAACCTTGAGCACGAGCATCTGGCGGAGCTGGTTTCAGGCTTCGATATCGTTGCCATTGGCGTGGCTTGTGCGTTGGGCTATCTGGACCTGCGCCAGCCCGATTTTGGCTGGCGCGAGCAGCAACCGGGGTTGGCTGCCTGGTATGCCGAGGTGGCTTTGCGTCCTTCGATGGTTGCCACCGCGCCTGTGGCCTGACTGACGCTATCGCGGGGCAAGCCCGCTCCCACGCGCTGTCTCAGAGCATGTGGAAGCGGGCTTGGCTCATCTGGCTGTCACTGCGAACAACAGCCCAATCTTCCAGGCCAACCAGCGCCCAACTTCGCGATCCTCCCTCATGCCGACCTCCCCACCCGCGACCAGTCCAGCCGGCGGGTCAGCACCATGAACACACCCAGCAAGCCAAAGCACAGCAACGAGCCCATCAGCAGCGCATAGTCTTCGGCGCTCAGCAGCCCAAACAACATCGCATACAGCACCGCCAGCCCGGCCGCAAAGCCGACCCCACGCCACAGGCTGTGCAGCACATGGCTCAGGTAAAAACCGATCAGCAACACACACGCCGAAGCAGACAAGCCATACGCCGGGCCAAAGCCCAGATGCTCGGACAGCGACAACAGCAGCAGGTAGAAGAACGCCAAGGCCACCCCGACCAACACGTACTGCACCGGATGCACGCTGAGGTTCTTCAACACTTCGAACAGGAAGAAGCCGGCGAAGGTCAGGGCAATGAACAACAGCGCATATTTGATCGCCCGTTCGCTCTTGAGGTACTGGTCAACCGGGTCGACAAAGCTCACGCCGAAGGTCCGCTCCTTGTAGTCCGCGCACTGGGCAACTGTGGCGCACTGGCGCAGGGCATCTTCCAGGTTGGTGGCGAAGAACGAGGTCTGCCAGTGCGCCTTGAAGCCCTCGGCGTTGATCTCGCGGCGGCTCGGCAGGTAGCTGCCGACGAAGCTTGGGTGCGGCCAGTTGGCGTGCATGTCGACACTGCTGGTACGGCCAATCGGCAGCACATGCAGTTGGCCAGTGCCCTGCAGCGCGAGGTCGAAGGCGTAGCTGAACTCGCGAGCGCTCTGCCCATCCAGCCCAGGCAGGGCGACGTGTACCCCGCCGCGCATCCAGTCCAGCCCTGTACCGGCCTCGAACGGCAGGCGCTGGTCATCCAGGGTCAGCTCCAGGTTGCTCTCGATGCCGCGGATATCGCTGATGCCAACAGCCAGGAAGGGTTTGTCGAAGCGGTAGTCTTCGTAGTCTTTGTCGATGCCCCAACGCTCTGGCAGCTTGAAGCGCCCGGAGATCTGGCTTTGGGCGTGGAACAAGCGCGCCTGATAAATGCCCCGCGAGCGCAGCTCGGTGTCGATGCCAATCTCGGCGTCGAAGGTTTCCGGCAAGAAGTACAGGTGACCGTTGACGGTGGTGGTCTCCTGCACGCTGTGGCCGTCCTTGTCGATCCAGCGCCGCTCGTACTTGCGGTAAGGCACCACCAGCAAGGGGCCAGATATCTGCTGCTCGAAGCTTGAGCTCTGGGCGATATCTGCCAGCACGCTGTCACGCAGGATCTGCCGCTCCTCGATAAGGCCGCCGATCATCAGCAGCGGGATCAACAGCAGCAACATCAGCAAGGCGATCATGCCGAGCTTGAAACTCAGGGTTTTGTTCATGGGCAAGGGCTCCGTTTGCGATGGGCGCAGTGTGTGCTGCGTCCGTGGAGCCCTTAGGGAGGGTGTGTGGAGAGTCTGTGAAGATTGTGTGGTAGCGCGGCGCTAGGCGATACGCCGCGCCGGCAGCCACAACCTGACCCGCACGCCACCTTCGACGTTATCCACTGCCAATGCCCCGCCATGCAGCTGCATCACCTCAGCCACGAAGTTGAGTCCCAAGCCGGTGCTCTTGCGCCCGCTGCCCGGCCGCGGCAGGGAGTAGAAGCGTTCACTGACCCGGCCAATGGCATAGTGCGGAATGGCCTCGCCCTGGTTGAACAGGCTCAACGCCATTCGCTCCCCGGCCTGTTCCAGCTCGAACAACAGCGCGCCGCCCTGGGGGGTGAAATCCAGCGCATTCTCCAGCAGATTGGCCAGCGCCTGACGCATCAAGAACGGATCACAGCGTAGCCGCACCCCCACCGGCACGCGCTGACGCACTTGCAAGCCTGCGCTTTCAATCCGCGCCGCATGTGCCAGCAGCAGTTCATCGACCATCGGCGCCAAGGCCACGTCCTGCTCATCTTCCAAGGCCTGCATCTGCTCGACCTGGGCAAGGTTGAGCAGGCGCTCGATCATCTGCTGCAAGCGCCCGCTTTCGCGTTCGATGTTGCTGGCAAAGCGCACGCGCTGCTCAGCCGGCATCTCACCCTGGAGCAGCTCAGAGGCGCCGCGTATCGCTGCCAGCGGGCTTTTCAGCTCATGGGTCAGGGTATGCACATAACGCTCGACATAGGCCTTGCCCGCCAGCTCTGTGCGCATCCGCTCAACCGCTGTCGCCAACTGCCCCAGCTCTCCGCCTTTGTAATGCGGCAGCGCCGCGCGCTGGCCCTCGCTGACCGCCTGGGCATAGTGGGTCAGGCGCCGCAACGAGCGCGCCAGCCACCACGACAGCAGCGCGCCGACCAACAGGCCCAGGCCGATCAAGCCCAAGCCCAGGTTGAGCAAGCGCCGCTCGGCGCGATCGATATACGGCTGCAGCGAGCTGTTGGGCTTGGCCACGGTGACCACGCCAATGATCTTGCCCGCGTCCATGATCGGCGCCGCCACGTGCATCACCGAGGTGCTTTCGTCGTCTGGGTCACTGCGGGTGGAGCGCGCGCCGTACTGGCCCTGCAAGGTCAGGTAGACGTCGTTCCAGCGCGAATAGTCCTTGCCCAGGTCGTTACCGGAAGAGTCGAGCAGTACCGTGCCCTTGGCATCGGTGACATAGATGCGGTGGCTGACCTGATTTTTCGCCAGCCCCCAGATCTCGGCACCTGGACGGCGCTGGCCATAGGATTCGAGCAATTGCGACAGGCGGCTTTGCGCAAGGGTGCCGGCCTTGACGTCATCGCGCAGGATCTCGGCCAGCAGGTTGGCCGTGTCGACCAGGGTTTCCTCGGAGGACTGGCGCACCACCGGGCGGATCTGTTCGCGCACGGTATTGAGCAGGAAATAACCCGACAGCCCCACGAACAGGAAATACACCAGGAAGATCCGGATCCCCAAGCGCATCAGGCGTTATCCGGGCTGTAGCTGTAACCCAGGCCACGGTGGGTCTGGATCGGTTCGGCATCGGCGGCGACCAGGCGCAGCTTGGCGCGCAGGCTCTTGATATGGCTGTCGATGGTGCGCTCGTAGCCAGAGTCGCCAGCCACACCCAAGGCATCGAGCAGTTGCTCGCGGCTGAACACCCGTTGCGGTTGTTCGAGCAGGCATTGCAGCAGGCGAAATTCGTGGCGAGTCAGCACGAGCGTCTCGCCGCGGTAGACGATCTGCATGCGCAGGGTGTCGAGCTGAAACGGGGTAGCGGCACTGGCCACTTCAGCACGCGGCGCCATGCGCTTGAGGATGGCCCGCACCCGCGCGGCCACTTCGCGTGGACTGAACGGCTTGACCACGTAGTCGTCGGCGCCGATTTCCAGGCCCAGCACCCGATCGATCTCGGCATCGCGGGCGCTGAGAAACATCACCGGGACTTCGCTGAAGCGGCGCAACTGGCGGCAGGTTTCAAAGCCACTGATGTCGGGCAGGCCAATGTCGAGAATGACCAGGTCCGCCGGTTGCAGGCGCTGGCGCTCGACCGCAGCGCTACCGAGGCTGACCCAGTCGGTGCTGTGGCCATCGGCTTGCAGGGCGTAGATCAGGGTGTCGGCGATGGCGGATTCGTCTTCGACGATGAGGATGTGGGGCATTGTTAGCGACAAGCCTCAAGCGGCAAGCTCCAAGTAGAAGCGGATGGCGTGAAATTACACCGTTGCGCTTGTTCTTGCAGCTTGAAGCTCAAAGCTTGTAGCTACTGCGTCAGCAGTCAGGCTTGCCTGCGGTGAACCTGCGCGCTGGATTCACCGCTGCCTTGAACTCACGCAATGCCTTGGCGCCGATCAGCAGCGGGTAGTTGAAGCTGCTGCGGTCGGTCAGGTTGACCTCGACCGTGCGTTTCACATCGCCAAGGCACAGCTCCAGGTCGACCACCGGCCGGCGCGCCGCCTCAGCCGTTTCGCCCTCTTCATCGTCTTCATCGGCGCGGGTCTTGATCTTGCTGATCCGCGCGATCTTGTGTTCATAGACCTTGCCGTCGGCATCTTTGGTGGCCAGGCGAAAACGCACCCAGTCCTCGCCATCACGGGTGAAGCGCTCGATATCCTTGGCCGACAGCGACGCAGTCAACGCGCCGGTATCCATCTTGGCCTTGAGCGTTTCGCCGCCAATTTCCGGCAACGTGATGTACTCGTAGCGACCATACAGGGTCGGCTCGGCCGCCATGACCGGCAGGGCGAGCAGCGATAACAGGGCAAGCAATGGTTTCACAGGCTAGCTTCCTTGAGACGAGACAGTGCTTAGACTGCACAAGCGCGAGAGGTTCGTCGCCAAAGCTTATCCAACATAATGTGAAACATTTGTCCCATCCGTTGGGCATTGGACATTTGGCGTAGGACTTTGCCGCACTTATCATTGCCAACCGCTTATTCCACACAACAAGAGTCTTTTTATGCGTCGCCTGCTGACCGGCATCCTCACCACCTTCCTGCTGCTGCTCAATACGCTGGTGATGATCTGCCCGCTGATGGTCTTTGCCCTGCTCAAACTGGTCCTGCCAGGCCGGGGCCGTGACTATGCCTCTGCGGCGGTGATGTGGATCGCCGAATCCTGGTCGGAAATCGACAAGCTCATCTTCGCCCTGTGCATCCCCACCCAGTGGGATATCCGCGGCGTCGACAAACTGCGCCAGGACACCTCCTACCTGTGTGTGAGCAACCACCAGACCTGGGTCGATATCCCCGCCTTGATCGAGAGCCTCAATCGCCGGGTGCCGTTCTTCAAGTTCTTCCTCAAGAAGGAGCTGATCTGGGTGCCGCTGCTGGGCTTGGCCTGGTGGGGGCTGGATTACCCGTTCATGAAGCGTTACAGCAAGGCGTTTTTGGAGAAACATCCAGAGCTCAAGGGCAAGGACCTGGAAATCACCAAGGCCGCCTGCGAGCTGTTCAAGCGCCAGCCGGTGACCGTGGTCAATTACCTGGAAGGCACCCGCTTCAGCCAGGCCAAGCGCTTGGAGCAGCAGTCTCCGTACAACTACCTGCTCAAGCCCAAGGCCGGTGGTGTGGCGTTCGTTTTGGCGGCATTGGGTGAGCAGCTCGATGCGTTGCTGGATGTCACCATCGTTTATCCAGGCGATAAAGCGCCGGGGTTCTGGGATTTGCTCAATGGCAGCATTAGTCGGGTGATTATCGACATTCGCGTGCGTGAGTTGGACCCGGGGTTGAGTGAAGGGGATTACGAGAATGATCCGGCGTTCCGCCAGTCTGTTCAGGCTTGGGTGAATCAGCTGTGGGTCGAGAAGGATCAGCGGATCGAGCAGTTGCGCGCTGAGATGCGCTGAGATTTCGGTGGCTGGTCCGGCCTCTTCGCGGGCAAGCCCGCTCCCACAGGGTTGGGCAGCGCTGCAAAAACCTGGGAGCGTGCTTGCCCGCAAAGAGGCCGGCACATTCAGCAGCGAAGGTCGATTAAAACCCACACTTATAATTGAGATAAGGAACTCTTTGTTTGTCATCATCCATCTAGATGGATAAAAATCGATCAACAAACAACTACAAAAACGCCGGGATCGATTGATGGCAAACCAACCTTGCTCTGCTGCCGAGGCAGCCTCCGCTCAACTGCGCCGCGTCCTGGGCCTACCCGCGCTGGTGTTCTTCGGCCTGGTGTACATGGTCCCGCTGACCATCTTCACCACCTATGGCATCGTCACCGAAATCACCGGTGGCCGTACGGCCGGCGCCTACCTGGTAACTCTGCTGGCGATGTTGTTCACCGCCACCTCCTACAGCTTCATGGTCAAGCGCTATCCGGTCGCAGGCTCGGCGTACTCCTACACCAACATGGCCTTTGGGCCCAATGTCGGCTTTCTTGCCGGCTGGTCGCTGCTGCTCGATTACCTGTTCATTCCGATGATCAATTACTTGTTGATCGGGCTGTTCCTGAATATCGCCTTCCCGGCCATTCCCGCATGGACCATCGTCCTGGCGTCGATCGCCCTGGTGACGGTGCTGAATGTGATCGGTATCCACTCGGTAGCCAAGGCCAGCAACCTGATCGTTGGCGCACAGATCGTGTTCATCGGGGTGTTTGTCGCCTTGTCGTGGCAGACTTTGGGCAACGGCCAGTCGGTCGACTTCCTCTCGCCACTGCTTGGCGATGGTTCGGCACCCGGATTTGGCCACCTGATGGCCGGCGCTGCGGTGCTGTGCCTGTCGTTCTTGGGCTTCGACGCGGTGTCGACCCTGGCCGAAGAGAGCCGCGACGCACGCCGCGACGTACCACGGGCGATCATCCTCACCACCCTCGGCGCCGGCCTGTTGTTCACCCTGCTGGCCTACATCAGCCAGCTGGTGCTGCCCGGCAGCACCTTCGCCAACGCCGATGCGGCGGCCAATGAAGTGATGTTCAAGGCCGGTGGGCAGTTCCTGGCCAACTTCTTCACGGCCGCCTACGTGGCCGGCAGCCTGGGTTCGGCGCTGGCCTCCCAAGCGGCGGTGTCGCGGATTCTCTACACCATGGGTCGCGACAGGATGCTGCCCCAGCGTAGCTTCGGTCGGCTGTCGCCACGCTTCGGCACCCCAGTGTTCGCCACACTGGTGGTCTCGGCGTTCTCGCTGCTGGCACTGGTGATCAACCTGGGCACCCTCGCCTCGCTGATCAGCTTTGGCGCCCTGGTCGCGTTCTCGGCGGTCAACCTTGCTGTGGTGCGCACCCATTTGCTGATGGATAGCAGCCAACGCAATTTGCTTGGGCTGCTGCGCTATGGCGTGGTACCGCTGGTGGGCCTGAGCCTGACCTTGTGGCTGTGGACCAGTCTCTCGGCGCTGACCCTGGTGATCGGCCTGAGCTGGTTTGCCCTGGGCCTGGCCTACCTGGGCGTGCTCACGGCCGGCTTCCGCCGCCCGGTACGCCTGGTGGACTTCTCCGAAGCCGGTTGAGTCTGCGATTGCTCTGAGCGGGCTTGCCCGGCGATGGCGTCAGATCAGGCGATGATGTTGAACCTGCTGACGCCATCGCGGGCAAGCCCGCTCCTACAGGGGCCGGTGTAATCCAATGGGTTACACCGATGGGATGACGGGCGCAGCCGGAGCGCCCCACAGGCTGCCCAGATTCTGCAGCAACGACCCTGCCAAACCTTGTTGACCCAGGTACTGCAGGATCAGCGGAGCGAACTGGCCGATCATTCCGGTATCCATGCCCAGCGCCTTGAAGGCGCTGTCCAGGTCGTTGCGATCCTCGACGTTGTTGCCCAGGGCGTTGCTCAGGGCAGACGACTTCTCGCTGTTGTTGCCCAGCAACTCACCCAGGCCGCTCAGGCCACCCAGCGCATTGGCGCCCGCCAGCAGGTCGAGGCCCGGTACCGCCTTGGTCAACTGACCGTAGTCATCGGTGCTCAGGTTGTTGCGCGCCAGCCCAAGCATGGCCCCTGCCCCGCCGACCGCTTGTTCGGGGGTGATGTTCAGCTGGCTGCCCAAGGTATTGAGCAGATTGGCCGACTCGGCTGGCGCCTGCACTTTGCCCTGCTGGTTTTGATTGTGCACGGACGACACGGCGTTGGCGGCATCGCTGAGGTTGAAGGCGAACACCGGGCTTGCGGCCAGGGTCATCAGGGTTGCCAGGGTGAGAGCTTTCATCGCAATGGACCTCGTCGGCCGGGATGGCCGGGGAAACGAGGCATTCGACTGGGAGGCTGCAGGTTTGTTCCGGCCAACCGTCGGCGGCGTTAGTAGCGTCAGCATGTGGGTGGGGAGCGTGGAGCGATCAGGTGGAGCGCTGCCCGCTCACCTAGTATTTCTGCCAGTTGTGCCAGAGCTCTAACCTGCCGAGACTGGACCTGTTCAGAGCATCGCTCGCACCACGAGAGAACAGAGCAAATGTGCCCGATCAATCAGGTTCACTACTTCTATCAAGGCGATCAACTCTATCTGGAGTTGGGCGCTGAGCAGTCGCGAAGCTTGCTTCGCACCGTGCATGGCCCCTTGGCTCAAGTCCAACAACTAAATGGCCAAGCCAGCGTTGGCCTGCTTGCAACCGACAGGCAAGGTTCGGTTCTGAGCTTACAAAACGGTCTGCAGGCATCAGCGTTTGCATACTCCGTTTTCGGCAGTGCGCCTAGAGGCCACGAGGCGCTGTCTCTATTGGGGTTCAATCAACAACGACGAGATCCGCAAACGGGTTGCTATCTGCTTGGCAATGGATACCGGGCCTACAACCCTATACTGATGCGCTTTCATTCGCCTGATAGTTTGAGCCCGTTCGGCAAAGGAGGAATAAATGGATATGCGTATTGTGGTGGGGACCCGGTGAACTGGGAGGATAGCTCCGGGCATGTAAGCACACACCTGGCCAAATCCGACCTCCCCACCCAAACCAAACTGACTCACAAAAATGGGACACGAGTGACATCGGCCACTACTGGTGGAATTCTTAAGACCAATAGCCAGTATTCAAAACCCGTTCAGCAGGACGAGAATAATAATCTCACCCGCACCAAAAAGGTAACATGGGATAACACCAAAACGGTTTTCCACTATAGCCGCAGGGAAAGTCTTGAAATATTTGTTAGCCGAAAGTGGAAAGAATACACATTCAAATATAATAAAAACCCAACAATTACCAATGACATAAAAGCCACACTGTACGACATGGCAAATATGGCAGGCCCTGACTCCCATATAGTGCAAGCGATTTTTGATCGCCCCTCTAAGCTTGAACCCCCGTCAATAGAAACAATTGATATCAGGGAAACTTACGGACAGGATGTTTAACGTCTGATTTTGAGTAAGGCCCCTTGAACTGGGGCCTTGCGTTGTATTACTGAATTACGCCGCGCTGAAGGTTTTGTGCGGATCGATGACAAACTTCTTCGGCACACCGGCATCGAACTCGCCGTAGCCTTCCGGCGCTTGATCCAGGCTGATCACCTGCACGCCGACCACTTCGGCGATATTGATCCGGTCCCACATGATCGCCTGCATCAAGGCGCGGTTGTACTTCATCACTGGAGTCTGGCCAGTGTGGAAGCTGTGCGACTTGGCCCAGCCCAGGCCGAAGCGAATGCTCAGCGCGCCGATTTTGGCGGCGGCATCCGAGGCGCCCGGGTCCTCGGTGACATACAGGCCCGGGATGCCGATCTTGCCGGCGACGCGAGTGACTTGCATCAGCGAGTTGAGCACAGTGGCCGGGGCCTCGTGCTTGGCGCCTTCATGGCCATGGCCACGGGCCTCGAAGCCTACCGCGTCAACGGCGCAATCCACTTCCGGCTCGCCGAGGATATCGACGATCTGCTCATGCAGCGGGGTGTCCTTGGACAGGTCGACCACTTCGAAGCCCTGCGCCTTGGCATGGGCCAGACGGGCGGGATTGAGGTCACCGACAATGACTACCGCCGCACCAAGCAGGCGCGCCGACGCAGCTGCAGCCAGGCCGACCGGGCCGGCACCGGCGACGTAGACGGTGCTGCCTGGGCCGACGCCCGCAGTTACAGCGCCGTGGTAGCCGGTTGGCAGGATGTCGGAGAGGCAGGTCAGGTCACGGATTTTTTCCATGGCCTTGTCGCGATTAGGCAGCTTCAGCAGGTTGAAGTCAGCGTACGGCACCAGCACGTATTCGGCTTGGCCACCGGTCCAGTCGCCCATGTCGACGTAGCCGTAGGCGCCACCGGCGCGGGCTGGGTTGACGGTCAGGCAGACGCCGGTGTGCATCTCTTTGCACGAGCGGCAGCGGCCGCAGGCGACGTTGAACGGCACCGAGACCAGGTCGCCGATTTGTAGGTTTTCGACGTCACGGCCTTTCTCGATGACTTCGCCGGTGATCTCGTGGCCCAGCACCAGGCCGACCTGGGCGGTGGTACGACCACGCACCATGTGCTGGTCGGAGCCGCAGATGTTGGTGGAAACCACCTTGAGGATCACCCCGTGCTCGATCTTCTTGCCGCGTGGGTCCTGCATTTTGGGGTAGTCGATATTGCGCACCTCGACCTTGCCGGCGCCCAGATATACCACTCCACGATTACCAGACATGCTCTTACCTCGCTTGAATTGTACTTATGCAGCGTTGGTTGAAGCGCCGCCTTCCATGGGCGGCATGTGTTACTGGAATGAGGGGAATTGTGGGCTTGTGGCGGGAGGATGCCGTGACTGGAAACGACAGTGGCTTGTCAGGGGGCGTCAGCCAGCCTGGGTTGCAGAAAGCGATTTTTGTGCTGTAGCCACCAACGCAATCGCGGGGCAAGCCCGCTCCCACGCACCTTGAGTTTGACTCCGATAGCGTGGGAGCGGGCTTGCCCCGCGATGGCGTAAATCAAAGCACTACGGTGCGATTGGCGTTCAAGAACACCCGGCGCTCGATGTGATAACCCACTGCCCGCGCCAAGGTCAGGCACTCGATATCGCGCCCCTTGGCAATCAGGTCCTCAGGATAGTGGCTGTGATCGACCACCTCGACGCCCTGGGCAATGATCGGCCCTTCATCGAGGTCGTTGTTGATGTAGTGCGCGGTGGCACCGACCATCTTCACGCCCTTGTTGTACGCCTGGTGATAAGGCTTGGCGCCTTTGAACCCTGGTAGCAACGAGTGGTGAATGTTGATCGCCCAGCCATCCAGACGGCGGCACAGCTCAGGCGACAGCACCTGCATGTAGCGGGCAAGAATCACCAGCTCGGCGCCACTGTCCTCGATCACCTGCAGCACCTTGCGCTCTTGCGCCGGCTTGTCCTTGGGGTCGAGGGCGAAGTGGTAATAGGGGATCTTGTGCCAATGGGCCAAGGGTTCCAGGTCTGGGTGGTTGGAGATCACCGCGACCACGTCCATGCCCAGTTGACCGATGCGCTGGCGATACAGCAGGTCGTTCAGGCAATGGTCGGCCTTGGACACCATGATCACTACCTTGGGGCGGTGATTGGGGGCGGTCAGCTCGAAAGCCATGCCGAACTTTTCGCTGCGTTCGGCAAGACCGGCCCTGAAGCCGACTTCGTCGAAGTCATCCGGCTGGCGGAATTCGACGCGAATGAAGAAGCGCCCCGACAGCCGGTCATCGAAGGAGTGGTGTTCGGTGACATAGCAGCGCTGCTCGTAGAGAAAACGCGTAACCACATCGACAGTGCCGAGCATGCTCGGGCAGTCGGCGGTGAGAATCCAGGTATCCGGTGCCCGACTCATACTGCTCTCCTTAGGCTTCGATGCTCAGGCCGTATTCGGCCGAAGCGTCCTGCAGCCACAGCCACCAGTAATCGGCAAAGCTGCGGCGAATCACCAGCTCCCAGGTGTCTTCGGCGGTACGCCGGATCACCAGTTGCGACTTGGCGAACACAGTGCCCACGGCCTTGCCGACCGGGAAGTTGTTGGGATGCACATCATAGCTGGTGGATTTCATCAGCACGTTGCGCACGTTCGGCCCGCGCAGCTCCAGCAGGCTTTGCCCACCGCTGACGTTGACCACCTGGATGTGCTGGCCTTCTAGGGCCTCACGCAGTTTCTGCTCGACGGCCAACTCCTGGCCGCCCGGCACGATCAGCAGCCACTCATCGGGGCCGACCCACTGCAGCGAGCTGTCAGCGTTGGCGACCACGGTCAGTGCCACCGGCAGTTCCAGGCCCAGGGCCTTGTGCACGCCTGCGGCGAATTCCGGGTTGTGGCCATCGCCGCGCAGGGTCAGGTGACCGAGGAATTTCTTCTCCCGCAGGGTCACACCTGCGTTCTTGCGGCCCTTGCCGACCAGGCTGGCCAGGTCTGCGTGGTGCAACGGCGACTGGGCCTTGGCCTCAGCGCCGGGGTTTTGCTGGAAGACGTTGATAGCGCTCATTTGTTACCTGCCTTGAATTCTTGTGATCAGGCTCCGTGGGAGCGGGCTCGCCCCGCGATGGCGGCGCTGGGGCCGCCATCGCTATCGCGGGGCAAGCCCGCTCCCACGAGAGTCCAGCATCGAGATGGCCTTAGACGTTCTGCCGCTCACCCTTCGGATCGAAGAACACCGAAGACACGATCTCGGCCTCGATCACGCTGCCATCGGCCTGCGGCGAGAACACCCGCTCGCCCATGCGCTTGAGGCCGCCCTTGACCACACCCATGGCGAACGAATAGCCCAGGGAGTTGGAGGCGTAGCTGGAGGTCACGTGGCCAACCATGTCCATCGGGATCGGCTGCTTGGGGTCGAACACCAGCTGTGCGCCTTCCGGCAGCCACTGCTTGGGATCGACCGGTTTCAGGCCAACCAGCTGCTTGCGGTCTTCGCGCAGGCAGTCTTCGCGGTTCATGCCACGCAGGCCGATCCACGAGTACGGCTTGTTGCGCCCTACGCACCAGCTCATGTTCAAGTCGTCGGCGTTCATCGAGCCATCGGTATCCTGGCCGACGATGATGAAGCCCTTCTCGGCACGCAGTACGTGCATGGTCTCGGTGCCGTACGGGGTCAGGTTGAATGGCTTGCCGGCCTCGACGATCTTCTCCAGCACACCCATGGCGTAGTTGGCCTGGACGTTGACTTCGTACGACAGCTCGCCGGTGAACGAGATCCGGAACACCCGCGCCGGCACGCCGCCAACATTGCCTTCCTTCCAGCTCATGAACGGGAAGTTTTCTTTGTCCAGGTCGATGTCGCTGATCTCTTCGAGCAGCTTGCGGCTGTTGGGGCCGGACAGGGTCATGGTCGCCCAGTGGTCGGTGACCGAGGTGAAGTACACCTTCAGTTCCGGCCATTCGGTCTGGTGGTACAGCTCCAGCCATTGCAGCACGCGCGCGGCGCCGCCAGTGGTGGTAGTCATGATGAAGTGGTTGTCGGCGACGCAGGCGGTCACGCCGTCGTCGAAGACCATGCCGTCTTCCTTGCACATCAGGCCGTAGCGGGCCTTGCCCACGTCAAGCTTGGTCCAGGCGTTGGTGTAGACGCGGTTGAGGAACTCCCGCGCATCCGGGCCTTGGATGTCGATTTTGCCCAGGGTCGAGGCATCGAGCAGGCCGACGCTGTCGCGCACCGCCTTGCACTCACGCTCAACCGCGGCATGGATGTCTTCGCCGGGTTTAGGGAAGTACCACGGACGCTTCCACTGGCCGACATCCTCGAACTCGGCGCCGTTTTTCACGTGCCAGGCATGCAGGGCGGTGAAGCGCACCGGCTCGAACAAGTGACCACAGTGACGACCGGCGACCGCGCCGAAGGTCACCGGGGTGTAGTTGGGGCGGAACATGGTGGTGCCCATTTCCGGGATGGTGATACCCAGCGAGCGAGCAGCGATGGCCAGGCCATTGATGTTGCCCAGTTTGCCTTGGTCAGTACCGAAGCCCAGCGCGGTGTAGCGCTTGACGTGCTCGACCGACTCGAAGCCTTCGCGGGTGGCCAGCTCGATACCGGCGGCGGTGACGTCGTTCTGCTGGTCGACGAACTGTTTCGGGCCACGCGTGCCTTTGTCGTGCGGCACCTGGAACAGCGCCACGGTGGCCTCTTCCTTGCGCTGGACGGTTTTCGGCAGAGTGCCGGTAGTGGCCTTGAAGCCGGCCTCGGTGGCTGCGCGCACGCCGCCTTCGAAACCATCGGCAAGGACATCACCCAGCGGGTAGACGCCATTCACGCCACCGACACAGACGCGTTTCTGCGGCGCATCGCCAGGCACGAAGCCGAGGATGTCTTCACGCCACACCGGGCGACCGCCCAGGTGCGAAGCCAGGTGAACGATCGGGCTGTAACCGCCGGAGCTGGCAATCAGGTCGCAGTCGAGCACTTCGCCGGGGCTGGTGACTTTGAATGCCTGCACATCGATCGCCGCCACGCGGGCGCCGGTCACGTGCTTGCTGCCACGGGCCTCGACCACAGCGCTGGAGGTGAGGATGCGAATGCCCTTGGCACGCGCTTCCTCGACCAGCGAGCCACGTGGGTTGTGGCGGGCGTCGGCGATGGCCACCACTTGCAGGCCAGCATCGTGCCAGTCCAGCGCAGTGCGGTAGGCGTGGTCGTTGTTGGTCGACAGCACCAGCTTGCGCCCAGGCGCCACGCCATAGCGGCGAACGTACGTGGACACAGCGCCAGCGAGCATGTTGCCCGGCACGTCGTTGTTGCCATACACCAGCGGCCGCTCGTGGGCGCCCGCAGCCAGCACCACCTGCTTGGCGCGCACGCGGTGCACGCGGTGGCGAACCTGGCCGATGGGCGCGCGGTCACCGAGGTGGTCGGTCAGGCGCTCGTGAATGGTCAGGAAGTTGTGGTCGTGGTAACCGTTGACCGTGGCGCGTGGCAGCAGGGTGACTTCCGCCAGGCCCTTGAGCTCGGCGATGGTCGCGGCAACCCAGTCAGCGGCTGGCTTGCCATCGAGGGTCTCGCGGCTGTCGAGCAGGCTGCCGCCGAACTCTTCCTGTTCGTCGGCGAGTATCACCCGCGCGCCGCTGCGGCCAGCGGCCAAAGCAGCAGCCAGGCCGGCAGGACCAGCACCGACGATCAGCACGTCGCAGTGCTGGTTCATGTAGTCGTAGCTGTCCGGATCGTTCTGCAGCGGCGCACGGCCCAGGCCTGCGGCTTTACGGATGTACTTCTCGTAGGTCATCCAGAACGACTTGGGATACATGAAGGTTTTGTAGTAGAAGCCCGGCGGCATCATGCTGCCGCCCACCTTGCCCAGGATGCCCATGACGTCGTTGTTGACGTTCGGCCAACCGTTGGTGCTGGTGGCGACCAGGCCCGCGTACAGCGCCTGTTGCGTGGCCCGCACGTTAGGGATCTGGGTGGCTTCGCTGGAACCGATCTGCAGGATCGCATTCGGCTCTTCGGTGCCAGCGGCAACGATGCCGCGCGGACGCGAGTACTTGAAGCTGCGCCCGACAATATCGACACCGTTGGCCAGCAATGCGGCGGCCAGGCTGTCACCGGCATAACCCTGGTAGGTCTTGCCGTTGAAGGTGAAGTTCAGGACCTTGCTGCGGTCGATACGGCCGCCGCTGGCGAGGCGATAGGTCTGGCTCATACTTTTTCCCCCTGGCCTTTGACGGTCGACGGCGCGGCGCTTTGCTTGCCAGCGGCGGTGATCTGCGGCTTCTCGCCGATCTTGTAGGTTTCCAGAATCTCGTAGGTCACCGTGTCACGGGTGACGTTGAAGTACTGGCGGCAACCGGCAACGTGGTCCCACAGCTCGTGGTGAATGCCGCGTGGGTTGTCGCGGAAGAACATGTAGGTACCCCACTCCTCGTCGGAGCAGGCAGCCGGGTCGAGCGGGCGGGCGATGTGCGCCTGACCGGAGGCGTGGAACTCTTCTTCGGAGCGCAGCTCGCCGCAGTGGGGACAGAAAATATGCAACATGACGATTGTCTCCGATTAGTGGGCGACGGCCGCGGCGCCGTGTTCGTCGATCAGCGCACCGTTGTAGAAACGGTCGATGGAGAAAGGCGCGGCCAGCGGGTGCATCTCGCCTTTGGCCAGGCTCGCGGCGAACACGTTGCCCGAACCTGGGGTGGCCTTGAAGCCGCCGGTGCCCCAGCCGCAGTTGAAGAACAGGTTCTTCACCGGGGTCTTGGAGATGATCGGGCAGGCGTCCGGGCAGGTGTCGACGATGCCGCCCCATTGGCGGTTCATGCGCACCCGCGAGAGGATCGGGAACATCTCGACGATCGCTTGCAGGGTGTGTTCGATCACCGGGTACGAACCGCGCTGGCCGTAGCCGACCCAGCCGTCGATACCGGCACCGATGACCAGGTCGCCTTTGTCCGACTGGCTGATGTAGCCGTGTACGGCGTTGGACATGATCACGCTGTCGATGATCGGCTTGATCGGCTCGGACACCAGCGCTTGCAGCGGGTGCGATTCGAGCGGCAGGCGGAAGCCCGCCAGGCGCGCCATGTGCCCGGAGTTACCGGCAGTGACCACGCCAACGCGCTTGGCGCCGATGAAGCCTTTGTTGGTCTCGACGCCGATGACTGCACCGTTTTCCTTGCGAAAACCAATGACTTCGGTCTGCTGGATCAGGTCGACGCCGAGGGCGTCAGCAGCACGGGCGAAACCCCAGGCCACGGCATCGTGACGGGCCACGCCGCCACGGCGCTGAACGGTCGCGCCGAGGATCGGGTAGCGGGTGTTCTTCGAGCAGTCCAGGTACGGAATCTCGGCCGCGACCTGGTCGGTGTTGAGCAACTCGCCATCGACGCCATTGAGGCGGTTGGCGCTGACCCGACGCTCGGAATCACGAATGTCCTGCAAGGTGTGGCACAGGTTGTAGACCCCGCGCTGGGAGAACATCACGTTGTAGTTGATGTCCTGCGACAGGCCTTCCCACAACTTCATGGCGTGTTCGTAGAGCTTGGCCGATTCGTCCCACAGGTAGTTGGAACGCACGATGGTGGTGTTACGGGCGGTGTTGCCGCCGCCCAGCCAGCCCTTCTCGACCACGGCCACGTTGGTGATACCGTGGACCTTGGCCAGGTAGTAAGCGGTGGCCAGGCCGTGGCCGCCACCGCCAACGATGACCACGTCATAGACCTTCTTAGGGGTCGGCGTGCGCCACATGCGCTGCCAGTTTTCGTGGTGGCTGAGGGAGTGTTTGAAGAGGCCGAAGCCCGAATAGCGTTGCATGGTGTGTTACTCCACTCAGCGGTAGACCGGGAAGTCGGCGCACAGCGCGGCGACATTCTTGGCAACGTCGGCTTCGACGTCGGCGTCGCCCAGGTTGTCCAGCACATCGCAGATCCAGCCAGCCAGTGCCACGCACTGGGCAACCTTGAAACCACGCGTGGTGACAGCCGGGGTGCCGATGCGCAGGCCCGAGGTGACGAACGGCGACTGCGGGTCGTTAGGCACGGCGTTCTTGTTGACGGTGATGTGCGCGCGGCCCAGGGCTGCGTCGGCGTCCTTGCCGGTCAGGCCCTGGCGGATCAGGCTGACCAGGAACAGGTGGTTGTCGGTGCCGCCGGAGACCACGTCGTAGCCCCGCTCGATGAACACCTGCGCCATAGCCTGGGCGTTTTCGATGACTTGCTTCTGGTAGCTCTTGAACTCCGGCTCCTGGGCTTCCTTGAAGCACACCGCCTTGCCAGCGATGACGTGCATCAGCGGGCCACCCTGGGCGCCGGGGAACACCGCGGCGTTGAGTTTCTTCTCGATCTCTTCATTGGACTTGGCCAGGATCAGGCCGCCACGCGGACCGCGCAGGGTCTTGTGGGTGGTGGTGGTGACCACGTCAGCGAAGGGGATCGGGTTAGGGTACAGGCCAGCAGCCACCAGGCCGGCGACGTGGGCCATGTCGACGAACAGCAGCGCCCCGACCTTGTCGGCAATGGCGCGAAAACGCGGGAAGTCGAGGGTCTTGGAGTAGGCCGAGAAGCCAGCGACGATCATCTTCGGCTTGTGCTCGACCGCCAGGCGCTCGACTTCGTCGTAGTCGATCAGGCCGGTCGTGGTGTCGATACCGTATTGCACAGCGTTGTACAGCTTGCCCGAGGACGACACCTTGGCGCCGTGGGTCAGGTGACCACCATGGGCCAGGCTCATGCCCAGGATGGTGTCACCGGCCTGCAGCAGTGCCAGGTACACGGCGCTGTTGGCCGAAGAGCCGGAGTGCGGCTGAACGTTGGCGTAATCGGCGCCGAACAGCTGCTTGGCGCGCTCGATAGCCAGTGCCTCGACCTTGTCGACGTGCTCGCAGCCACCGTAGTAGCGCTTGCCCGGATAGCCTTCGGCGTATTTGTTGGTCAGGCCGCTGCCCTGGGCCTGCATCACGCGCTTGCTGGTGTAGTTCTCCGAGGCGATCAGCTCGATGTGATCTTCCTGGCGCTGTTCCTCGGCATTCATCGCCGCCAGCAGTGCGTCGTCATAACCCTGGATCTGGTCTTGCTTGCTGAACATCATGTATCTCCCGGCAGCGATCATTTTTTGTCAGTAGGGTTCGATGACCCTTTGTGGCGATGGTATGACTGGCAAGGGCCGGTCAGATGCCTGCGCACGCCTTGCAATGGCGCGTTTACGACATTGGCGAAAACGGTGTTGAGTGGGAACGTGGGAGCGGGCTTGCCCCGCGATAGCGTTGGCGTGCCCAACGCTGGCTGTCTTGCTTGCGCTATCGCGGGGCAAGCCCGCTCCCACGTAGCCTCCGCGCTCGGGCTACTCGGTTGTATAGGCAACCCCTCGGCTCATGGTTTAGAGTGCTGCTCTGCGTCGTTCACAGGACCGTGTCATGTCAGATAACAGCCAACAATTCGCCAGCGACAACTATTCCGGTATCTGCCCCGAAGCCTGGGCCGCTATGGCCAAGGCCAACCAGGGCCACGAACGCGCCTACGGCGACGACCAGTGGACCGAGCGCGCCTCGGAATACTTTCGCAAGTTGTTCGAAACCGACTGCGAAGTGTTCTTCGCCTTCAACGGCACCGCCGCCAACTCGCTGGCCCTGGCCTCGTTGTGCCAGAGCTACCACAGCGTGATCTGCTCGGAGACCGCCCACGTCGAAACCGACGAATGCGGCGCGCCGGAGTTCTTCTCCAACGGCTCCAAGCTGCTCACCGCGCCTAGCGTCAATGGCAAGCTGACCCCGGAGTCGATCCGCGAAGTCGCGCTCAAGCGCCAGGACATCCACTACCCCAAGCCGCGCGTGGTGACCCTGACCCAGGCCACCGAAGTCGGCACCGTGTACCGCCCCGACGAGCTCAAGGCAATCAGCGCCACCTGCAAGGAGTTGGGCCTGAACCTGCACATGGACGGCGCCCGCTTCACCAATGCCTGTTCGTTCCTCGGCTGCTCGCCAGCCGAGCTGACCTGGAAGGCTGGCGTCGATGTGCTGTGCTTTGGCGGCACCAAGAACGGCATGGCGGTGGGTGAGGCGATTCTGTTCTTCAATCGCCAGCTGGCAGAAGACTTCGATTACCGCTGCAAACAGGCCGGCCAACTGGCGTCTAAGATGCGCTTCTTGTCAGCGCCGTGGGTGGGCTTGCTGGAAGATGGCGCCTGGCTGCGCCATGGCAACCACGCCAACCACTGCGCGCAGTTGCTGGCGTCGCTGGTGAGTGATCTGCCGGGCGTAGAGTTGATGTTCCCGGTGGAAGCCAACGGCGTGTTCCTGCAGATGCCGGAACCTGCGCTGGAAGCGCTGCGTAACAAGGGCTGGCGTTTCTATACCTTCATTGGCAGCGGTGGCGCGCGGTTCATGTGTTCGTGGGATACCCAGGAAGCGCGGGTGCGTGAACTGGCAGCGGATATCCGCGCGATCATCGCTGGTTGATCGACCGCTATCGCGGGGCAAGCCCGCTCCCACGCCTGCCAAC
>NZ_JBICKL010000101.1:0-1778 GCF_043104195.1 Pseudomonas sp. xss_2 | reverse complement strand
AGGTTGTCCGGCCCCACCAGCACCTTGAACGGGTAGGGATCGTTTACTGTGCCGTCCACCGGCACGCGGCCGATCAGCGCGGTCATGGCGATCGAGCCCATCAGGGTCGAGTTCTCGGGGATGGTGTATACGGGTTTGGCACCCTCGGCCCGGTCCTGAGTGTTTTCCAGGTCGCGCTCGCCCTTGGCCACTGCACGCAGATGGTCTTGGCCGCGGTCGATCGCGTTGTTGTCCAGGCCATGCAGATCCTTGAATTTCGACGTCAGCGACGACAACGGCCCCTCGGCTTTGCTGGCTCCCTCCTGGCCAGCACGTGCATTGGATGGCTCGATCCACTGCAGCGCATCCGCCGGCGGTTGGGCCCCGGAGAATTGTTGCTCGTCACCCGGCTCGAGACCGAAGCCCACGGGTACGTCGGAATTCGCGGCCGGCTTGCTGGTGAGTTGGTCCTTGAGTCGGGACAGCAAGCCCTGGGTCTCGCGATGCTGTTGCTCGGCCTTCTGCCGGGCATCGTTGGCCTGCTGGCGCTGCTCGGTGACCTGCTGGGTGACGCTGCTCAGCGTGCTCTGGATCCGACTGTCGATGTTGCCTTCGCGCGTGCGCAGGCGGTTGTTCTCGGTCTGCAGGATCTCGTTGCCTTTCTTCAGCGACAGCATCTCGCTGCGCATCGCCTTGACCTGGCCGATCAGCGTTGCCACGGTGTCACGCGGCGTGTCGCCGGCGATGCCGAGGGCCTTGGCTTGTTCCGGACTGAGGGCAGTGTTTTCGGGATCATGGGCAGGTTGAACGTCTGGCGTAGACACCCAGGATTTGCCGATGATCAGCACAATCCCCAACAGGACCGCAGGCACCAGCCATTTCAGCAAACCGTTAGCTTTCATGATCGGCGGCCTCCGGTGCAGGAGGTGGCAGCAGCAGCGCGTGCTTCAGGTCGCCGCCGCGGGTGACGAGGTACGCCACGGTGGTGTCTTCAGGTGTGCCGGCGTGCCCCAGATACTCGTGCTGGAAGGTGGCGGCATACAGTGTGGCCTGCAGGTGACGCGGGTCCAGCGTGACCTTGGCCGGCCCACGATTGATGATCTTCACCGCAGTCACCCAGTAGTCGCCCAGTCGCCAGGCGGCGAGCCCCTTGATGGACACGTGTTCAGTTGGCAGGAGTGTGCTGAATCCTGAGGACTCGCCCAGCGGGACCCGACGCACACCAGGCAAGGGCGCCACGGTGCGCAGCGGCGCATACAGGCTCTGCGCCGCATACCGGGTCAGCACAACGGGTACCGGCGTCGCTGCAGGGGCTGCGTCCGGCTTGGTGTCCACGTCCGGTGTCTGCGCCTGGGCCACGATCTTGACCGGCTCAAGCGACTCGCTACCTTCGAGCGCTTCGATATCGATCAAAATGATGTCCCCCGACTTCACCGACTGCAGCTGGAGTCGGGTCGGGGGGATGGCTTCCGACGCACGCAGGTACACTGTTCCACCGACCGATTGCACCCGCAGCTTGCTGGCGATCGCGCTGGGTAGCCCGACGCGGACATCCTCATCCAGCATCATGATACGTTCCTGATCCACCGTCAGTGGTACGGCCAGCGGCAGGCGGTCCCAGTACTTGACCTCGACGGCGGTTGCGGCTGAACACCACCCGGCCACCGTCACCAGAATCAGGATCAAAACACGCATCATCACGCACCTCCAGGCAGCGTCAGCTTCTGCGGTGTGCCTTCGTAGCAGTCTAGGGCCAGGCCCCATTTGTTGTGTTCGGGGTCGACGTCGAAGCGCACCAC
>NZ_JBICKL010000100.1:0-608 GCF_043104195.1 Pseudomonas sp. xss_2 | reverse complement strand
GGCGAACACAGCAGCCAATAGCAGATCCCGACGATGCGGTACTCCAGGCACTGCAGCGACGTGACGGAGGCAATGATGGCGGGGGTGGTCAACGCCAGGCACTGCCCGGCAGCTACGAGCAAAGCGATCGCGATGTAGCCGCAACCTCGGCCAGGTTTCTTCGGCTGGGGCGTTCGGCATGGGGCGGTCAGGTTCATCGGCAGCACTCGGCTAGGGGCAACGGTGTGCATCCATGCGCCGAGTTGCAGCATCGCGGATCAGGTAGAGGATGTGGACGGACAAACCGAGGCTGGTGCCTTCGGTTTCTGCAACGGCCGGGATAAGGGCTGCGACCTGTCCAGAATTACCGATGGAGTACAAATGTACTCTTGTCGTTTTTTAATGCTCGACAGGCTATGGAGCGTCGTGGGCTACGAGGTTCAGTACATGCCGCGCAAGCGATCGATGTCCGCCGCAATCTGCAGCGCCGCCTCCAGTTCGGACATCTGTTGCGTTTCCATCAGCCGCCAGCGCTGGGCTTTTTCCTCGGGCTCGGTCATGGCCAGAGCGAGGTATAGGCTCGGCGGTACCGCGCGAAACAGCGTCTCGAACTGCTTCGACAGGACCAC